>JBEANZ010000608.1:0-11654 GCA_041165185.1 Verrucomicrobiota bacterium
GCCCTCTCCGCGCACCACTACGGCGAACTCGTCGCGCTCGACCGCAGCGTCGGCACGCTCCGCGCCAAGCTCCGCGAGCTCGGCCTCGAAAAGGACACGCTCCTCGTCTTCTGCAGCGACAACGGCGGCCTGCCCGAGATCACACCCGGCACCGTCGGCGATTTGCGCGGCCATAAGGGCAGCGTCTTCGAGGGCGGCATTCGCGTGCCCGGCATTATCGAGTGGCCCGGCGTCATCCGGCCGCGCATCACAAATTATCCGGCCTGCGTGATGGACCTGTTTCCCACCGTCGCCGAAATCGTCGCGCTGCCCGCGAGCACGATGATTCAGCCGCTCGACGGCCTCAGCCTCCGTCCGCTTTTCGACCGCGAACTTGGCGAGCGCGGCGCGCCGATCGGCTTTCGCTACCACGCCCTGCGCGCCCTCGTCGACGATCGCTACAAACTGCTCACGACGAATCTCGCCGGCGGGCAATTTCAACTCTTCGACCTCGCCGCCGATCCGCGCGAGTCACGCGAACTCAGCGCCGAGCAACCGGCCGTCGCCGCGCGCATGAAGGAGCAACTGCTCGCGTGGAATACGTCGATGGACGCGAGTTTCGCCGGCCAGGATTATCCCGAGCGCAAGGTGTCCCCGCCCGATCCCGAGTCGGTGAACTGGTTCGACACCCCGCAGTATCAACCCTACCTCGCCGAGTGGAAAACCCGCTGGGAATACCAGCCCTACCTCGACCCCGCCGCATCGAAAAAAGGCGCGAAGAAAAAGCAGAAGGAATAGCCGCCGTCCGCCGGCACCCGATTTGTGACGCCGCCGCTCGCGACAAACCACAGAGTCGTCCCCTTCGAACCGATCATGCTTCCGGCCTCGGTGCGCACCGGGCCCAGCATCGTTGCGCGAAGGGTGCCTTTGAAAACACGCCAAGTCATCACGAGTCTCGCCAGTTCAGTCATCCTGATGCCGTTGCGCCTCCGCCATAGGCGGCGCAAGATGGAGGGTATGAAGCGTCTGATTGGAATTATTATTGGCTGCGCCGCGGGTCCCATCTTTGCGGCGGCCGCACTGCCGCTCGAGACCTCCAGCTACGGACCGTCGCCGATTCCCCTTCCCGACCACGTCAGCGTCGCGCTTCGACTGCCTGACACGGTGACAATCGGACAACGTATCCCGGCGCGTCTCGTCGTTCAGAACGGCGGCCTCACCCCAATCAAAATCTCAACGGGCGGGGACTATCGCGCCACAGGCTATTCGCAACGAATCAAAGTGCGCGCGACTGACTCAAGTGACCGCGCGCTGCCGATGCTGCCAACAGCGGCCTATGGCTTCGGGGGTGGTGGGTTCATGAAAGAAACTGTCGTGGAGCCCGGAAAAAATGCCGAGGTGGAGTTTTTCTTGGAGTGCTACGTGAGTTTCCCGAAGGCGGGGCGTTACTCAGTTATCGCAGGTCACGATTTCGGTTGGAGCACGAACGACCCACATCTACGTCCGGTCGGAACGGCAAAAATCAACGTGCGTGAACCGACACGCGAACAGGCCGCCGCCATCGTCGACGCCATCTATCGCGCAACCGCCGAGTTCGACCGTAGCGGGACATCGGGAAGCGACGCCCGCGAGCGAGTGATCGAGGCGCGAACATCCCTGCTGCGGCATCCGAGGTTCCTTGAGGCCTTGGAGTCGCGGGCGGCGCGCGGATCGACGGCCGCTGTTCTCGGTATCGGCCATATTTCAACGACCGATGCGACCAACGGACTGCTCAATCTGCTGCACCATCGCTCCATCCCGCTAGTTGGAGCCGCCGCGCGTGAACTCCTCCGTCGGTTACCGTCGCGCGAAAATCCATCCCGCAGCGCAAGTCCAGACTCGCGGATTTCGCCATTCCAAATCGATCCCCTGCTGCCTACCTCGTGGGACTCACGCTTCGAAAAGCCGTTGCGAGCTGCGGCCCTCCAGATGCTTCTTCGGCCAGATGTCGAAATGGTCGAAGCCGCGGCGCTACTCTTGCAATCCCGGGCGGAGTCCGAGCACGCGCCGGCCCTCTTGGCGGCGTTGCAGCGCGCACTCGACACCTATTGTGCGCCTCGGTCGGGTGCCGGGGCCAACGCCTTGGGTCCGCCACGGCCCCAGCGAGCAATCCTTGAGGCACTGGACGCCCTGCGACAACGGGGCTGGCGCGCCATGCCTGGCAGCACGGCGAACCTGGTCGCATTGTTCCGACAACTGGCCGACGAAACTATTCCAAAGCCGGAACGCGGAACGTGGGAGCAGAGCATGCTCCCGTGGATTGAAAATGGACCGGCCACGCTGAGAATCGCCGCGCTCGAGGCCGTCCCACTGCCGCTCTCCCCCGAACACGAACGGAGCGTGACAGCTGCGCTCGGCGATCCGGACTGGGGTGTGGTTCGAGCGGCTTGCGAAGTCGCCGGGAAGTCCCGCTCCGCGGGGTTTGCCCCACCGCTCGTCCGGATCGTCGAAACCATGCACGAGAATTTTGTGCAAGATGCGGCGCACCGCGCGGCGCTGGCCTGTGGAACCACGGTGGCGCTGTGGCAGGCATGGGCAAACGTCATCCCAAACAAGGAGCGTATGTTCAGCGCCCTTCACGCACTGGTCGACGGCACCATTGCGTTGCCGGCGCAACCGGGCGGGCGAATGGGAAACAGCAACTTCAATCCAGACCAGCGCATCGCGATACGTAACGCGTGGCAGCACTTCATCCATGAGCACGAGTCGCAGCTCGCTGCCGGGACGCGCATACGTGACGTAGACGTAGCCACGCTTGCAAAGCTCACCGGCATGGACGCAAAGCCCGATCAGCCTGCGTATCAGATTGATCTCCGCGACGGCACGCGCTGGCCGCGGCGTTAGTAGGAGCGGGTCAGGATCGTCGTTCGTCGGCGATCCTGCGCCTCAATCGCCACGATGGACCTCGCGCTGCCGATCGAGTCTGACGTTCCGCAAGCTGGCGAACGTAGCAACGTCGTCGCTCGGCCACTGCGAAAGGGCGTCGCGGAAACCTCTGATTTCGCGGTTGAAAATTTGGGACCCGCGTCCGACGCGCTACCAAAACCGCGGGCGCGACGCCGGCACGCTGCGCGGCACGACCGGGCTTGCCCTGATCCCGCGCCCCCGTGTTGTCTTCGTCGGCCCGCCCAACCTCCCGACTACCCCGGCGCGACCCCTGCGCCCCTTCCCCGCTCCCATGCCCTCCACGATCGCCCCCGAATTCGCCGCCCGCCGGGCGACGGGCGAGCCCCATCCCACGCCAACCGCCGCCGGCCGCTTCGCGCCGCACTCGACGAATCGTGCCCGCATACTCCCGCGCAATGGGGCGATTCCGCTGTGAACGCCCGGCCCCTCGTTTCACCCCCGTCCGGGTCCGGCGCTCGCCGCGTGGGGTTCCTCGCGGCCGGGTTGTTCACCGGCGTCGGCGTGCTCTTGGGCGCCCAGCCCGGGCCCGCGAAAGCCCCGCCGGGCCCGCCCCGCAGCTTCGCCGCCGCTCGCGCCACGGCGCCGGATCGCGTGATCGTTTTCAAGCGCGTCGGCGATCTCGAGCTGCGGCTGCACGCGTTCCTCCCGCCGGCTCCGGCTCCTTCAACTTCAACTTCAACTTCCAACCTTAACTCCGCGACCGCGCGTGAGCGCGGGCGCGTTCCTGCCATCGTCTATTTCTTCGGCGGCGGCTGGCGCGGCGGCGAGCCGGCGCAATTTTTCTGGCAGGCGCGCTACCTCGCGGACCGCGGCGTCGCCGGCTTCTGCGCGGAGTATCGCGTGATGAAGGCCGGCTCGCCGCTCACGCCGGTCGACTGCGCCGCCGATGCGAAGAGCGCCCTCCGCTACGTGCGTGCGCACGCCGCCGAACTCGGCCTCGATCCGCGCCGCATCGCGGCGTGCGGCAATTCCTCCGGTGCGCAGCTCGCCGCCGCCGCCGGCCTCTGCCTCACCGGCGATGATCCCGCCGATCCGTCGCCGGAGGTGAGCAGCCGCGCAGATGCTCTCCTGCTCTTCGACACGCCCGTCGATCTTTTCGTGCGCGACGACATCGTCGCGCGTTTTCCGTCGCCGGAGGCCGCCCGCGCGCTCTCGCCGCTGCAAAATCTCCGCGCCGATGCGCCACCGATGCTCCTCTGGCACGGCGCCGCTGATCCCGGCCTGCCGGCTGCCGATGCCGAGCGCTTCACCGCCCGCGCTCGCGAACTCGGCGTCGATGCGACGATTCAAATCTGGCCGGGCGGCGTCCACGGCTTCTACCACTACGCGCGCGACCTGGCGCCGGATGTTTACGATGCGTTTCTCGCGACGACGCTTTCCGTCGACCGCTGGCTCGTTGCGCGCGGCTGGCTCACCGGCGCGCCCGACGAAGCCGCGCTGCGTGCTCGCATCGGTCCGCGCCCGCCCGTTCCTTCCGCTTCTCCCCGCACTCCATGAAAACCCCCGCCCACTCCCGCTTGTTGTTGCTCGCGTTGACTGCTGCCACCGTTGCCGCCGTTTCGCCGCTGCGCGCGCAGACTTCCGTCGCGCCCGTTGCACCCACCGTAGCGCCGAGACCCGACGAGCCCGTGCGCCTCAGCATTTTCGAGGTCAACACCGACAAGGACTACGGCTACCAGTCCACCTCGACCGTCACCGGCACGCGCACCAACGAGCTGCTTCGCGACCTGCCGATGTCGGTCACGATTCTCAACCGCCAGTTCCTCGACGACATCGCCGCGATCGATCCGGCGGAAATTTTCAACTACGGGCTCAACATCGAGTCGGCCAACGTCACCGGCATTGGCAACGACTACAACGGCGGCGGCAACGCCGTCCTCGTGCGCGGCGTGCAGTCCTCGTGGAATTCGCGCGACGGCTTCATCTGGTATGCCATCTCCGACAACTTCAACACCGAGAACATCGAGATCCTGCGCGGGCCCGCGGGCAACATGTATGGCGACGGCCGCGTGGGCGGCGTGATGAATCTCGCGACCAAGCGCGCGAAGTCGCGCCACTTCGCCAGCGCCGCGCTGCGCTGGGATTCCGAGGGCTCGCACCGCGCCACGGTCGACTACAACCGCCGCCTCAGCGCCAAGGCCGGCCTCCGCTTCAACGCGATGGGCTCCGACCAGCGCACGTGGAAGGACACCGTCTACGATCGGCGCGCGGGGCTCGCGCTGGCGTTCACGTATGACTTCACGCCGCGCACGCGTTTCTCCACTAGCCTCGAGCGCAACTGGGTCCGCCGCACCAACGCCCGCTCGCTCATGACCGACAGCTACAGCTCCGGCTACGCGCTTGGCAGCGGCTCGCTCGCCGCCGCCGCGCCCGCGGGCACCGCCGTCATCCAGGCCGCCGGCACGACGCAGCGCTGGACGCAAATCGGCGGGCAGTTGCTCAACCTCGAGTCGACGCCCACCGCGATTTTCCGCCAGACCGCCGGCCTGCCCGCGGCGACCGTCGGCAACGTCCCGCTCTCGATCATCCCGCGCCACCAGCAGTGGAACGGCCCCGGCGATCAGCTCAACCACGACTCCACCGCGATCAACGCCGCGTTCGAGCACCAGCTCGGCGAGCGCACCACGCTCGAGTTCGCGTTCAACCTCCAGCTCTCCGACCGCAACGACGTGTTCTCCAACGTCACCGCCGTGCTGCGCGACGTGAACCCGCAGCTCCCCGATGCGCGCGGCAACCTCGTCGCCAATCCCAACTACGAGCAGCTCTACGTCGAGCACCGCTACACCTCGTCGCAGTATTGGAACAGCGTGCCGTCGTATCGCGTGACGGCGCTGCACGATTTCGATTTCGGTTTCACCAAGCAGCGCGTGATCGCGAGCGCCAGCCTGCGCGACGAAAAATTCCGCCTCACGCAGCGCGCCGAGTTTCTGAACCCGGCCGCCATCGCCGCCGCCGGCCTCACCGGCACCGAGGCGCGGCCGACGAGCAATCCCGTCCGCCGCCGCTTCTACCTCCGCGACGGCAACGACGGCGCGATCGACTACCACGCGCGCGCCGATTCCGATTTCACCGCCGAGACTACGGGCGGGCAGAAGCAATACCAGCCGTTTTACTCGGGCTCCGTGCTCGCCATCGGCCGCTACTGGCGCGACCGCATCACGACGACGGCGGGCGTGCGCCGCGACAACTTCAACGTCTTCTCCACGCGCGTCGTCGCCGACCCCAACACCGGCTACGGCCAGCTCGAGCGCGACGCTGCCGGCAAACTCATTGAGACGCGCACGCTCAACCTTTGGACGACGAAATGGAACTACGGCGGCGTGTTTTCGCCGATGAAGGAGTTCCGCGTGTTCTGGAACTACGCGGAGAATTTTCAGCAGAACGGCACCGGCAGCTACTTCAACGGCGACCCGCGCGCGCCGCGCGGCGGCGAGGGCGTGGACTACGGCGTGAGTTTCTACCTCTTCAAGGATCGCGTCGCGCTTACCGCCACGCGCTTCGACAACAAGGGCATCAACGAAACCCTCACCGCGATCCCGAACAGCAATGTCGCGAACGAAATCAACGCCCTCCTCGGCACCAGCTACAACACCGGCACGCCGCAGGACACGCGCTCGCGCCGCACCTACGGCTACGAGTTCGAGGCCGTGACCAACCTCACGCGCCAGTGGGCGCTCACGTTCAAGTGGTCCACGCGGCAGTTGAAAAATTCCGACTTCGCGCCGCGCCTCGCCGCCGTGCTCGCGCTGATGAAGGCGAAGACGACCAACACCTCGCTCTACTCGCTCACGCAGCAGCAATACGACAGCCTCGTCGTCGAGAACTACAACACCGGCATGCAGTGGAACGTCACGACGCGCTACTCGTTCATCGAGGGTCTGCTCAA
The DNA here is from genome assembly GCA_041165185.1 of Verrucomicrobiota bacterium. GTDB lineage: Bacteria > Verrucomicrobiota > Verrucomicrobiia > Opitutales > Opitutaceae > JBEANZ01. The sequence goes on from JBEANZ010000608.1 coordinate 6,812, forward strand.
GGGCGCGCGCATCGGCGCCTACGGCTATCCGAAGCCCGACCGCTACTACGCCGTCGCGAACCGGCCGCAGCTGAAATACGACGGCTACTTCATGGCGAACGTATTCGCCGGCTACGGCTACAAGTTCTGGGGCGGCCGCCGCGCCGACGTGCAGCTCAACGTGGAAAACCTCCTCAACCACCAGACGCGCATCGGCAGCAGCTACACCTTTAACAGCTACCTCGCGCCGACGAAGTTCATCGTCACGCACAAGATCGATTTCTAAGCGGGCGCGGCGGCTTTCCAGACGCCGACGCGCGCGCCGGCCCGCCCGCGCAGCCCAAGCGCGCGCTCGCGCTCGCCGCGCCCCCCTTCACCGCCATTGCCGTCGCCGCCGGATCCGTTCCACTGTTCGCGCATGGCCCCCACCCCCTCGCGCCTGATCCGGCGCACGCACATGTATCTGGCCCTCTTCCTCACGCCGTGGATGATCATCTACGCGTTGAGCGGGCTCGTGTTGAACCACTTCGAAACCGTGCGCGGCTGGTATGGCGGCAAATACGCCGACTTCGAAAAAATCGCCGAGCGCCCTTACGACACCGTGTTCTCCGCCGACGCCACGCGCCGCCAGATCGGCGCGCAAATCCTCGCGGATCTCGGGCTCGCGGGCTCGTTCAACGTCCCCGCCAACCCACCCGCCGGCCGGCTCGTGTTCAACCGCTCCGCGATGGCCACGGTCCATCGCGTCACCTACATCCGCGCCGAGCGCCGCGTGCTCGTCGAAAAACAAAAACTTCCCGCGCCCGTGCTGCTCAACCGCGCGCACTTCCGCAGCGGCTACGAGCAGCCCTTTCTCGCCGCGAAAATTTGGGGCGCGATCGTCGACCTCGCCGTCGTCGGCATGCTGTTCTGGATTTTGTCCGGCGTGCTCATGTGGTGGGAGATCAAGCCGGCGCGCATGTGGGGCGCCGTCTGCGCCCTCGGCGGCTGCGGCATTTTCGCCGTGCTGCTCGCCACCATCTGACCGGAGGCCGCCACCATGAACAACTGGAACCTGCTCTTCCGCCGCACGCATCTCTACCTCGGTATGGCGCTCCTGCCGTGGATGCTCCTCTACGCCGTCTCCACGTTTACCTTCAGCCACCGCGAGTGGTTCAAGGTGTTCCGCGCCGCCGATCCGCAGTGGACGCAAATCTGGGAAAAGGACTACGCCCTCGCCATGCCCACCGCCGCCAACGACCCCGCCGCGCTCCGCGCCACGGCGCAACGCCTCCTCGACGACCAGCAGTTGAGCGGCGCCTTCGCCGTCCGCCGCACCGGCTCGCGGCTCAACATCAACGTCCAGAATTTCTTCCACCCGCGTCGCCTCACCTACGATTTCACGACGAAGAAACTGCGCGCCGAGGAAAAGAGCTTCGCCTGGCTCGAGGTGCTGGTCCGTCTCCACGAGCGCACCGGCTACGGCACCGGCGGCTGGCTCAACAACCTCTGGGCGTTCGCCGTCGACGTCTATTGCGTCACGACGCTCGTCTGGATCGCGACCGGGATTTACCTCTGGTGGAAACTTTCCGCGACGCGACGCTGGGGCTTCGTCGCGCTCGGCGGCGGCTGCGCCACGCTTCTCGTCCTCGCGTTCACGCTGTGAAAAACGCGCTCCGCCCGCTCGCGTGTGCCGCACTCGCCGTGGTCACCGGCTTTTTCGCGGCGTGCCTCGCCCGCGCGGCCGACGCCCCCGGTCCGGCCGCCGCGCCGCCCTTCCCCGCCACCGAGCGCGCGGCGATGCTGGCCAAGTTTCGCGCCGACGCCGAGGCCCTCACGCGCGCCCTCGCCGAGTCGCCCTATGATCCCGCGCTCTACTCGCGCCGCGGCGACCGGCGTCTCTTCCTCGGCGAGTTCGCGCCCGCCGTCGCCGACTTCGAAAAAATGATCGCCCTCGATCCCGCGCTCGATGCCCCGCACTGGCGGCTCGGCATCGCGTATTATTTCGCCGGGCAGTTCGCCAAGTCCGCCCGCCAGTTCGAGCGCTACCACGCCTACGAGAGCCGCGACCGCGAGAACGGCCTCTGGAAATTCCTCGCCGACCACCGCGTGGGCGGCCTGGCGCGGGCGCGCGGCGGGATGCTCGTTTACACGCGCTTCGACCGCGAACCGTTCCCGACGCTCTACGAACTCTTCGCCGGCCAGCGCACGACGGACGAGTTTTTCACCGACCTGAAAACGCGCGCCGTCACCGCCGATCCCGCGGCCATGTTTTTCGCGCACTACTACGCGGGCCTCCACGAGTCGCTCACCGGACGCCGCGCCGAAGCGCTCGCGTTGTTGCACGCCGCCGTCGCGAGCCCGTGGGGCCGCACCGCCGAGGGCGGTCCCGCCTACATGTGGCAAGTGGCGCGCCTCCACTACGAGATACTCGCGAAGTCCGCGCCATAGCGCGCGCCGCGTGCGCCTCCGCGCGCAACACCGAATCTGGCCAGCGCGCCGCTGAGGGTCTCTTCCGCTCTCTCGACTACTGGAGCGATACCGGCGCCACCTACACCGCGCCTGACGCGGTCGTCCCCCTCAAGTCCCGCGCCCTCCTCGACGAAATGATCGTGATGTGGGGCGACCAGTTCGACCGGACGCCGAGCGCGCAAGGCGGCATCTCCTACCGCACAACGGACGAGTTCAGCTATTTCGCGGTGGAAAAGACCTCCCACGGCCACGACCCGCACGCAATGCTGCTGCATCATCAGGAAGCCGTTTCCAAGCCCCCTACGGACGTCGCGCAACCTTCCCTGCGGCAAAGAAGATTGCGCCGCAAATCCCGCCGCAGCCATCGTCGCCCTCATCCCCATGAAGCTCCTTTGCCGGTTTTTCCTCGTCGGTGGTTTGCTCGTTTGGTGCGCGCCGGCGTCGGTCGCCGCGGCCCAGCCCAACATCCTCTACCTCCTCGCCGATGACCTCGGCTACGGCGATCTCGGCAGCTACGGGCAGAAACTCATCCGCACGCCGCGCCTCGATCGCATGGCGCAGGAAGGGATGCGTTTCACCCAGCACTACGCGGGCGCGCCGTCGTGCCAGCCCTCGCGCACCGTGCTCATGACGGGCCTGCACGGCGGGCACACGCCCATCCGCGCCAACAGCAAGCTCCCGCTGCCCGCCGCGACCCGCGCGTTTCCCGCCGCGCTCAAGCAGACCGGCTACGCCACCGGCGCCGTCGGCAAATGGGGCCTCGGCGAACTCGGCTCCACCGGCGCGCCCACCGCCACGGGCATTGACGAATTCTTCGGCTTCATCGACCAGACGCACGCGCACACCCACTACCCCGATCACCTCTGGAAAAACGGTGAGCGCGTCGAGATCCCGGAAAACAAGAACGGCCGTCGCGCCGTTTACTCGCAGGATCTTTTTCTCCGCGAGACGCTCGATTTCATCCGCCGGCATCGCGGGCGGCCGTTCTTTTTCTTCGGCGCGTTCACGCTGCCGCACGCCGAAGTCGCGGTGCCCGAGGACTCGCTCGCCGAATACCGCGGCAAATGGCCTGAGCCCAAACCGTTTCCCGGCGCCAAGACCTACGCCGCGCAAAAGGAGCCCCGCGCCGCCCGTGCCGCGATGATCACGCGGCTCGACCGCGACCTGGGCCGCATCCTCGATCTGCTCGACGAGCTGAAGCTCGCCGAAAACACGCTCGTGATTTTCGCCAGCGACAACGGCCCGATCACCGCCGGCGGGCAGGACCCCGAGTTCTTCGACAGCAACGGCCCGCTGCGCGACCTGAAGTTCACGCTCTACGAGGGCGGCATCCGCGTGCCGTGCATCGCGCGCTGGCCCGGCAAGATCGCGCGCGGCGCCGTCTCGCCGCTCGTGTCGGATTTCGCGGACATGTTTCCCACCTTCGCTGAGCTCGCCGGCGCCCCGGTCCCCGCCGGCCTCGACGGCGTCTCGCTCGTGCCGACGCTCCTCGGCCGGCCCGCCGCCGCGCAGGCGCTGCGCCCGCATTTCTACTGGGAGGCCGCGCCGCAGCAGGCCGTGCGGCAGGGCGACTGGAAACTCTTCCGCGCCGCGCCCGGTCGCGCGCCCGAACTCTACCACCTCGGCCGCGATCTCGGCGAGACCACCAACCTCGCCGCCACCGAGCCCGCCGTCGCGGCGCGCCTCACGGCGTTGCTTACGACCGCCCGCACCGACGCGCCGGACTTCCCCCTCGCCCGCCGCGCCCGCCCCGACTGATCCCGCCGCCAACCTTTTTCCGCACACGCGTGCCCGCCCGCACGCATCCGAAACGAGGCGAGACGCCTCGTCCACGCCTCGCGCCGCCCCCCGCGACCGTCAACTCGCAGGCCTCGCACGCCTCGCGTCGTTCGCGTCGTTCTCCACATCACTCAAACCCACTTGCGCGCACTGCCCTCCGGCGATTCCCTCCCCGCAACCCCAGCCCCGCCCATGACCACACCTGCTCGTTGCTTTTCGGCGGCCGTCGCCGCGCTTTTTCTGCCCGCCTCCCTGCTCGCCCAGACGCTGCCTCCGCCGGCCACGACCACCGCGCCCACGCGCGCCACCGGCTCTACGGAAGCGCCCGTCGAGCTCTCGCCCTTCGTGATCTCCTCGAGCACCGAGGTGGGCTGGGTTGCCACCGAGACGCTCGCCGGTTCCCGCCTGCGCACGGATTTCCGCGACGTGCCCAACCAGATCGAAACGCTCACGAAGGATTTCATGCAGGACCTCGGGCTCACGTCGCTCGATCAAGCGCTGATCTACACGGCCAACGTCGAAAATTCCTCCGACTACATCCCCGGCACCGCCGGCAGCCAAACCTCCGATCCGGGCAGCGGCGGGCGCGTGCGCGGCATCGGCTCGGGCACGCTCACGCGGAATTTTTTCAAGG
>JBEANZ010000609.1:0-5063 GCA_041165185.1 Verrucomicrobiota bacterium
AACGCCTCGCCGGAGATCGCGAGCAGCCAGAGCGCGGCGCCGGCAAACTCAAGCGGATGGAGGGCGGACGCGGAGTTCTGCGCGGCGAAAAGAAACGCGATCCCGAGCGCGATCACGGAGACAGCTTGAAGCTGGAAGAAGCCGAACATCTTGCCGTGAAAATTGCCCGCCCAGTCGCGGCGGAGCTGCACGTAGCGGCTGTCCTCGACCGGATGGTGGCCGGCGACGCGCACGAGAAGATGCGTGCCGAGGCGCGCGCTCCACACGAGGACCATCGCCGCGATGAGCGCGCGGCGCACGGGCCAGCCCCGGCCGGCGAGCGCGTAGAACACCGCGAGCGCGCCGAAGGCATACGACCACGCGATATCGACGATGCCGTAGTTCTCGATGCGGCGCGCGAGCACGTAGAGCGCGGCAAACGCGGCGCACAGGCCGGCGAGCGCGAGGAGGGCGAGGGTGGGGGCGGTCATTCGAGTGGGAGCGGCGAGCGGCGGAAACCGGAGGGAGCGCGCGCGACCGCGCTCACGACCGCGGCCACGCGAGCAGCACGACCGCCACGCCGAGCGCGGCGAGGGCGAGGCCGAGCCAGTCGGGGCCGTCGTCGCGGCGCGTGAGCACGTCGGCGAGGGTGGCGTCGCGCGGGGCGCGGAAGACCGCGCGGAGGCAGTAGGCGGACATGGCGATGTTGCCGAGCAGCATGATGGCGATGAACCACGCGATGCGCGCGAGCGGGGCGCGGCGTTGCCAAAACACCCCGACGAAGAACGTCGCGAAGCCCCAGTAGGCGTCGAACAGCGTCGCGATGAACCACGGGTGCGTGAACACATCGCGCGGCACGGCGAAGAGCGGACATTGCAGACTCGCCCACGTCGTGACGCCGAGCATCGAGGCGAGCACGAGGAGGAAGAGGGCGCGGAGGAAGAGGATCATTCTTGAGAGTAGCGAGTAGCGAGTAGCGAGCAGTGAGTAGCGGGTAGCGAGTAGTTGGCGGACGGGGGCGGCGCGTGGTTTCAACGATGCCCGCTACTCGCCACCCACCGCTCGCTACTGCAAAGCGAGATTGTTCGCCCGCGTGTGCAGCGTGTGGACGACGGAGATGTTGCGGAGCGCGAAGGCCGCTTCGCAGTAGCAGAGGTAGTAAGTCCACTTGCGTTGGAAACGTTCGTCGAAACCGAGCGCGCGCACCTGCTCGCTTTTCGCGGTGAAGCTCTCGCGCCAGAGGCGCAGCGTGCGCGCGTAGTCGGGGCCGAAGTCCTCGACGCGGTGGAGCACGAAGCCGCCGGCGCGCGCGAGCTGGTCGTTGACGCGGTTGAGCGAGAGCAGGAGCGAGCCGGGGAAAACGTGCTTCTGGATAAAATCCACGCCGGAGCGGAACTCGGCGTAGCGCGCGTCGGGGCAGGTGATGAATTGCAACGCGAGCAGGCCGTCGGGCTTGAGCCGGCGGTGGAGCACGGCGCAAAACTCCGGGAGAAACCGATGCCCGAGCGCCTCCATCATTTCGATCGAGACGATCTTGTCGAAGGTGCCGGTGAGGTCCCGGTAGTCGCGCAGCTCGACCGTGACGCGATCCGCGAGGCCGGCGGCGGCGATGCGCCGCGTGGCGAGATCGAACTGCTGTTGCGAGATCGTGACGGTGGTCACGCGGCAGCCGTAGGTGCGCGCGGCGTGGAGCGACCAGCCGCCCCAGCCGGTGCCGATTTCCAACACGTGGTCGGTGGCGGTGAGGCGGAGGTGGCGGCAGAGGGCGTCGTTTTTCTCGCGCTGCGCCTCCGCGAGCGAGAGCGCGGGCGCGTCGGCGGGCCAGCGCGCGGCGGAATACATCAGCGACGGGTCGAGCCAGAGGGCGAAGAAATCATTCGAGAGATCGTAGTGCGCGGCGATGTTGCGGCGCGCGGTGGCGCGGGTGTTGGGGCGGAGGAGGTGGCCGAGGCGGTTGGCGAAGCGGAGGAGGTTGAGCGCGAAATTTTGCGCGGATTTTTTCGCCGCCCCGGAAAGCGTGGGCGCGGTGGCCACGTTGTGTAGAAACCACGCGATGACGGCGGTGAGGTCGGGGGTGTCCCAGTCGCCGTCGATGAACGACTCCGCGAAACCGATGTCGCCCGCGAGGAGGCACTTCTTGAAAAACGCCTCGCGCCGCACGCGGATCTGCGCGGCGGCGGGGATGCCGAGCGGAAGCGGGTGCGCGAGGGCGGCGGCGGGTGCGCCGATTTCGTGGACACCGCCGTCGGGCAGTTCGAGGCGGAGGTGGCCGTGCGTCATGCCGGCGAAGGAGCCGAGCACGGCGCGGCGCGCGAAGGAGGCGGGCGCCGCCGGGCGGCGGGATGCGGGCAGCGCGGAGGCCGCGGTCGCGGCGGGTGAGGAGTTCATGCGGCGTCGGAAACGTGCGGGCGGCGGTGGGCGAAGGCGGCACCGGCGAGCGGGGAGGGGTGGCCGGCGGCGCCGGAGGGAGCGGCCGCGGCCGTTGCCGAGGCTGCGGCCGGCGGCGCCGCGAGCGAGGCGTGCGGGCGGCGGAGGTCGCGTTGGTCGGCGGCGCGGGCGGCTTTGGGGAAGAGCGGCACGCGTTTCAGCCAGAGGAGGAGGGCGTGCCAGTGGATGAGGGTGATCACACGGAGAGTCAGGAGCGGATACTTCAGCGAAAACCACGCCAACCGCGCGCTCGTGAGCGCCCGGCGCGTGCCGGTGAGAACGCTCGTGAGCGTGCGCGCCCCGGCGGCGTAGTCGTCGATTTGCACGGAGAGTTTTTCACCCGGGACACGCAGCGTGAAATCGAAGGCGACATCGACGTCCGAAAACGGGGAAACGTAGAAGTGCTTCGGGATGCGGAGGTGGAAGGTGGCGGGGGACGAAACGTCGGAGGCGGGAGATGGGAGACGGGAGGCGGGAGACGGGAGGCGGGAGGCCGGAGACGGGAGGCGGGAGCTGGGTGACGAGCGGGCGGTGGGTTGGTTGGGAACCGAATTTTCTTCCCGTCTCCTGTCTCCCGTCTCCTGCCTCCCAGTGTCCGGCGTCCGCGTTTCCGGTCCGAGGCAGTAGGTCTTCATCTCGCGAAACGTGTTGGTGACCTCGGCGAGCGCGGCGACGGGCGCGCCGGTGCGGTCGTAACAAAAATAAAACGAGACCGGGTTGAAGAGGTAGCCGACCACGCGCGGCAGCGTGACCAACACCACCCGCCCGCCCGCGAGATCGACGCCGCGCGTGGCGAGATAGGCGACGACGCGGGCCTTGAGCGAAGGCGGCGCGGCGGCGCGCGGCGTGGACGGAGGCGTTGACGTTGACGCGGGCGTCGGCGCGGTGGCGTGGTGGAGCGGCTCGTGGGTCGGAAAAAAATCCCCTTCGCGGAAGCTGAAGAGATTGGGCCGCGCGAGGGAAAAAAGCGGGAGGCGGCGGTGCAGGGCGTCGAGTTCGTCGAGATCGAGGGCGAACAGGAAAATCCGATAGGTGAAGCGATGTGGGCGCGGCGCGAAGCGGGCGTGCATGACCTGGCATTCGTAGAGGGCGGAAGTCATGCGGCGAGGCGGAGGCTAGGTGTTGCCGGTTGTTACGGGCAAGTTTGGCGTGTGGATGCGCGGAAACGTGCGACGTCGGTCGGATCTACTGGCGGAAACCCGGCGGGCACCGGCCGGCGGACGTGCAAGCCTACGTCGGCCACGGCTCGCGGCTGAGCAACTCGGCGGCGAGGCGGTGGGCGCTGAGCAGGCCGTCTTCGTGGAATCCGTGGCGCTGCCACGCGCCGGCGAAATACGTCTCGGTCGTGCCGCGCGCGGCGGCGTTGAGCGCGGGGATTTCCGCCTGCGCCCGCACGGCGCCGAGGCTGAAGAGCGGGTGCTCGTAGTCGATTCGGCGGAGGATTTTTTCCGGCGCGATCGCCTCGGGGCGGTTGATGGTGACGAAATAGTTTTCGCGGTCGCTCACGCCTTGGAGGGAGTTCATCCAGTAGTGCGTGGCGGTGGAGAACGGGGCGGAGGGCTCGGACTCGCCGGTAGGCGAGGTCGTGCCGCGTTCCCGGGTCGGGAGACCCGTGCCACGGGCGGGCGCGATCTCGTAGTTCCAGCTTGACCAGGCGAGGCGCGTGCGGGGCATCACGGAGGCGTCGGTGTGCAGCGTGGCGACGTTGGGCTGGTAGTGGAACTCCCCGAGGAGGCGCGCCTCGGCGGCGGTGGGATTCACGAGCAGCCGCAACGCCTGGTCGCCGTGGCAGGCGAGGATCACGTGGTCGAAATTCCGGGCTTCGCCGGCGGAGGTCATCACGGTGACGCCGCGCGGCGTGCGGAGGACGCGCGTCGCCGCGACGCCGAGCCGGATGCGTTCGCGAAACGGGACGGTGATTTTCCCGACGTAGGTCTTGGCGCCGCCGTCGACGGTCCACCACTGGTGCTGCGTCGAGAGGCCGAGGAAACCGTGATTGTGGAAAAAGCGGAGGAGGGAGGTCGCGGGAAATCCCAGCATCCGCTCGGGCGGGGTGCTCCACACGGCGGAGCTCATGGGCACGAGGTAGAGGTTGAAAAAATCCTCGCCGTAGCCGCGCCGCCGCACGTAGTCGCCGAGCGTCTCGTTTTCCACCGCGGGATCGGCGAGGGCGGCGACGGCCTCGGCGTTGAAGCGGTGGATCGCGGCGAGCAGCCGGTAGAAGCGTGGGCGGAAGAGATTTCGGCGCTGGGCGAAGAGGTGGTTGAGCGAGGAGCCCGCGAACTCGAGCCCGCTGTCGGCGTGGCGCACGCTGAAGGACATGGCCGTCTTCTTGATCGGCACGCCCAGCTCCGCGAACAGGCGCGTGAGCAGCGGATAGGTGACCTGGTTGAACACCATGAACCCCGTGTCGATCGGGACGGTGCGGCCGGTGCCGGGCTCGGTGGCGGTGACGGTGTGGGTGTGGCCGCCGGCGTAGTCATTTTGCTCGAAGAGCGTCAGGTCGAAGTCGCGGCGGAGGAAGTGGGCGCAGCCGAGGCCGGCGATGCCGGTGCCGATGATGGCGAGGGTGGGCATGAGGCGGGTGATTCGGGCGGAAGAGGAGGAGGGCGGGAGCGGGGGAGCGAGGGAGAGGTGGAGAAAGGGAGAGTGCTACG
>JBEANZ010000610.1:0-8573 GCA_041165185.1 Verrucomicrobiota bacterium
GCCGGGCGGAGTTCGGCGACGGCGGGTGCGAGATCGAGAATCGGGACTTTCATTTGGGAGTAGCGAGTAGCGGGTAGTGAGTAGCGAGTAGGGCGGAGAAGGGGAGATGCTCACTACTCGCTACCCGCTACTCGCTACTTCAGTCGTCAGACAAATTTTAGTTTCCGTGCGGCGAAGAGGACCATGCGGAGGAGGAGCCAGCCGTGTTTCCAGCGTTGGATGTTGGTCGTGCCGTAGGTGCGTTCGCGGTAGCGGATGGGCACGTCGGCGATGGCGAGGTTGAGTTTCGCGGCGCCGAACAGGAGGTCGAAATCGCCGAAGGGATCGAAGTCGCCGAAGTAGGCGCGGCCGGCGGCGATTTTTTCGTAGTGGGCGCGGGTGAGGACTTTCGTGCCGCAGAGCGTGTCCTTCACCGGCTGGCCGAGGAGCCAGGTGAAGATGAGGCCGAAGGCTTTGTTCGCGCAGAGGTTGAGGAACTGCATGGCCTTTTCGTCCATCGGATAAACGAGGCGCACGCCGTTCGCGAACTCGGCGCGGCCGCTCGCGAGCAGCTCGTAGAACTTGGGCAACTCCTCGGGCGGCATCGTGAGATCGGCGTCGAGGATCATGAGCACGTCGCCTGTCGCGACGGCGAAACCGGCGCGCACGGCGTCGCCTTTGCCGCGGCCGGTTTGCTGGAGGATTTTTATTTTGCGCGAGGGATTCGCGGCGGCGACGCGCTGGATTTCGGCCCACGTCTCGTCGCGCGAGTGGCCCTCGACGAAGATAAGCTCGGTGCCGGCGCCCATGTCGGGCGTGCGCGCGACGGCGGCGGCGATGTTGCCGGCTTCATTGCGCGCGGGGATGACAACGGAGACGGTCAACTCGCGCGCGGCGGCGCGGGCGGGGCGGGCGACGAGGAAGACCGTGAGGCAAAACCACTGGAGCAACGGCGCGAGCCAGCGGTTGACGAGCGAGCCGAGGCCGAGCGCGGCGAACGGCACGAGCACACGCCCCTCGCGGCGCACGGCGGTCCAGTCGGCGAGGCGGAGGAGGTTGAGGACGTCGGAGGAGGCGAGCCAGCTGTTCTGCGGCTCGCGGGATTTCAGTCCGAGCGCGCAGGCGAGGGAGAGGAGGGGGCGCCAGAGGGAGTTTTGGAAATTCAGGAGCAGGCGCGTGTCGGCGTGCGCGACGGCGTGGAGGCCCGCGAGGAGGTGCTGCACGTCGGCGGCGAGGTTCAGCGTGTCGGAGAGGATGATGACATCGAAGCGCCGGCCGCCGAGGTCGAGGAGTTCGCCGGGTTGCGCGAAGAAGTCCGCGTCGGGCACGCGCGCGCGCGCGGCGGCGAGTTGCGTGGGCGAGAGATCGACGCCGGTTTTTTTTCCGGCGCGGAGGAGCGCGAGAAGTTCGCCGGCGCCGCAACCGATTTCGAGGACGCTCGCGCCGGGGGGGATGAGCAAATTGTAGTAGTGCGCGAGGAGGGCGCGGTAGGCGCGGGCGCCGGCCTGCGGCGTGATCGGCGCGGCGTCGTAGAACGCGCGGACGCGGTCGAGGTGTTCGCGGGCGAGGGCGGAAAGGGCGGGGGACATGACGGCGCGAGCGGCAGGGTGGGGCGCAGGGAGCGCGGCTCAAGACTTATGGATTGCAAAGGCACGTGAAATGGAACGCCTTCGCGTTTTCGCCCACCAAACCGTCATGTTTTCGCATCGCTGGCCCCTTCCGTTTCCGCCGCGTGCGCTGCTGCTCGCGGTCGTGGTCGCGGTGGGCGCGACCGAGGCGCGGGCGCAGACGGGAGCGCCGGGGGCGCTCGCGGAGGAACTGCTGCCCGGGCTCGCGCCGATCCTGCGGCGCGCGGTGGAGCGCTCGCCCGACGCGATCAAGCGCGGCCTCGAACTCGAGCAAGCCGAGGCCCGCACCTACGTGAGCCGCGGCGCGATGCTGCCGAACCTCGCCGTGAACGGCCGCTACGGCGTCAACCAGGCCTCGACCACCAGCGGCACCAACCAAATCACGAACAACTCCAGCGGCTTCTACTACGACGTCGGTCTCAACCAGCCGCTCTACCACTGGGGCGCGCTTCAGGCCCAAGCCGACATCGACCAGATCGGCGTGAAGATCGCCGCGCGCGAATACGCCGACGCCGCGCGGCTGCTCGTCGGCCAGGTGCGCGCGCGCTACCTCGAACTCGTCACGAAAAAATCCGCGCTGCGGCGCGACCAGTTTCAATTTGAGCTGGCGACGAAAGGTTTCGCCGCGCTCGAGGATCAGCTCGCGGCCGGCCGCGCGACGGCCGCCGAGGTCGCGGCCGCGCGCGTCGGCCTACAAATGGCCCGCCTCGGTCTCGACCAGAAACTCGCCGACCTCGCCTACGCGAAACGCGTCCTCCAACGCCTCGCCGGCCTCGACGATCTCCCCGACGACACGATCCCGGCGCAGTTGCCCACGCCCGCGCCGGCGGCGGACCGGGGCGAGGGGATGCTGCGGGCGTTTCTCGGCGGCGGCGCGACCGAGACGGATCGCGGGCGGGTGTTTACGCTCGGCATCGCGCGCGCCGAGCTCGACTTCCGTATCGCGAAGACCGGCCTCTACCCGAAATTTTTTCTCAACCTCAGCCACAACGTCTCCAACTCCACGCAGGCCGGTTTCGGCGTCCTCCACCAGGAAGCCATCGCGCAAAACAGCGTCAGCCTCGGCGTTAACTGGACCGTCTTCGACGGCCTCGCCACGCGCGGCCGGACCCGCGAGGCGCTCGCACGCAAGCGCGTCAACGAGCGCCAGCTCCAGACCTACGTCGAGGCGACGGCCGACGCCGCGCAGAATCTCCGGCAACTCGCCGACTTCGCCGCGCGCGCGCTCGATTTCGCCGAAAACGCCCTCGGCGGCGCGCGCGGCAACCTCGCGGTCGCCAAGGAAAACCTCGCGCGCGGCCACGCCGCGCCCGACGACGTCGCCGCCGCCGATGCCGGCGTGCTCGCCGCCGAGACGACCGCCGTGCTGGCGCGCGCCGAATTCCTGAACCGCTGGGCGGACTTCGTCTCGCTCGTCGGCGCGGATCCCGTCATGAAGCTCCTGCCCCCCCGCTATGTCCGCTAACCCTTCCCGCCTCGGCCTGAAACTCCTGCTTGTGCTGCTCGTGCTCGGGGCGGCCGGCGGGGTGGCGTGGCTCTCGATCCAGCCCGTGGCCAAGGTCGCCGTCGTCCGTTCCGGCACCGCCACCAAAATCGTGCCCGGCACCGTCGTCGTCGTGCCGGAAAAAACCCTCGAACTCAAAAGCGAGGCCGACGGTCGCCTCACCGAGAGCGCCATGACGCCCGGCCAAGTTGTGAAGGCCGGTGACATCCTCGCGCAGGTCGACGCGACCGACCTCGATATCGACATCAAGCACAACCAGAGCGAACTCGCCGCGACGCGTTCGACGATCGCCATCAACGACGCCAAGGCCGATCTCCTCTGGAAAACCGCCGAGGAGGAATTCGCCGAGGTCGAGCGGCAGCATAAGCTCAAGGCCCTCGCCGACGTGCCGTTCGAGAAGGCGCGCCGGGAATTCGAGGGCAAGAAAGAGGAGCGGAAACTGACCAAGGTGGACAATGACCGGAAGATCGAGGCGCTCGAAAACAAACTCGAGACGCTCGCGCTCCAGCGCCGGCGGACGACGGTGAAGGCCCAGTTCGACGGCGTGGTGGACCGGGTGTTTTTCCACGCGGGCGCGCTGATCGAGAAGAAGCAGACGCTTGCCACGCTCATCACCACCTCGCGCGTGGTGGTCGGCAAGATCAGCGAGGAGAATTTCTCCGAAATCGAGGTCGGCAAGAAAGCCCTCGTGAAATTCCTCGGCTACGGCGACGCGACCTTCGACGCCAAGGTGGTCAAGAAAATGCCCACCGCCGAGCAGGACACCCAACGCTACCAAATCCACCTCGACGTCGCGATCCCGCTGGAGCGGTTGCTGCCCGACCTCACCGGCGATGTCGCGGTCAAGCTCCAGGAACGCCAGGCCGAGACGCTCATCCCGCGCCGCGCGCTCTTCGACGGAAAGTTTGTTTACGTCGTGGAAAACGGCCGGGTGGCCAAACGCGAGGTCGAGCTCGGCTACACCAGCCTCACCGCCGCCGAGGTGTTGAAAGGCCTGCGCGCCGGCGATCAGGTGATCGCCGACGACCGGGACAAGTTCGCCTCCGGCGACCGCGTGCGGCCGGAGATCGTGAAGTGGTGACCGGCGGCGCCGCGACGTGATGTCCCCGAATCTCCGCATCGCGTTCCGTTTCCTCACGGCGAAGAAGCGCGCCATGCTCATGAGCCTGTCGTGCACGGTGCTCGGCGTGGGGCTTTTCATCGTCACGCAGGCGACGACGAGCGGGTTCGAGAAATTTTTCATCAAGGCCATCCTCGGCGCCGACGGCGCGGTGCGCATCGAGGACAAGATTCAGAACACGCTCCGCACCGTCTCGGCCGGCAACGATTTCGCCGTGCGTGAAAAAGAGGGCCGCAAATACATCGACGGCGTCGAGGAGCCCCGCCTCGTGATCGAGGGGCTGCGGGAGTTTCCCAACGTGATCGGGACCTCGCAGGTGATTCGGCAAAACGTGCTCGTTTCGAGCGCGTTTAAGAACCGCGACTCGGCGCAGGTTTACGGCATCAATATCGACGAGCACATCAAGGTCTCCGACCTCGACCAGCACGTGACGAGCGGCTCGCTCGACGATTTCCGGCAGACGCTCGCGGGCGCGCTCGTGGGCCGCGAACTCGCGGACCGCCTCCAACTCGAAATCGGCGAGTCGTTCCTCGTCGACGTGCGCAACTCGCCGCCGCGGCGTTTTCGCGTGTGCGCGATTTACGAGACCGGGGTGAGCGACATCGACAAGGTGCGCGTCTACATCCACATGGGCGAAGCGCGCTCGCTGTTGAAAAAACCGTTTGGCGTGACGTTCATCCAGGTGGCGCTCCGTGATGCGGCCCGCGCGCAAGAGGAGGCCGCGCAGATGGAGGAGACGCTCGGCTACAGTGCGAAGCCGTGGCAGCGCCGCGAGAAAGTCTGGATCGGCGTCTTTCGCGCGCTCGCGACGTCGAGCGGGATCACGGTCACGGTGTTCACGCTCATCGCGAGCCTCGCGATGTTCAACACGCTCGCGATGATCGTGCTCGAGAAGACCAAGGACATCGCGATCCTGCGCTCGATGGGCTACGAGCGGCGCGACGTGACGCAGATTTTTCTCTGGCAGGCCGGCATCGTGCTCGTGATCGGCGCGGTGCTCGGGTCGGCGTTCGGGGCGGTGGGGACGTGGGGCGTGTCGAAGATCCCGCTCGAGCTGCACGGCATCATCGTGACGAAGACGTTTCAGGTGGCGCCGGCAGCCACGCATTACGTCGCGGCGGTGGCGACGGCCGTAGTGATGGTGATGATCGCGAGCGTGATCCCCGCGCGCCGCGCAGCGCGGCTCGAACCGGGCGACATCGTCCGCGGCACGGCGCAATGAACACCGCCTCCCGCCTCCCTTCTCCCGCCTCCACCTCGCCCGGAGGCGGCGTCGCGCTGCGCTGCGACGGCTTGCAACGCTACCTCGGCGTCGGCGAGGGGCGGGTGCATGTGTTGAAGGGGGTTTCGTTCGAGGCGAAGCGCGGCGAGGTGTGCGCGATCGTCGGGCCTTCGGGGTGCGGCAAGAGCACGTTGCTTTACCTGCTCGGTCTCCTCGACCGACCCGACGGCGGAACGATAGCGATCAACGGCGAGCCGATGTCGAACGACGACGACGACGCGCGCACGGCGGCGCGCGGGGCGCACATCGGGTTCGTGTTTCAGTTTCACTTTTTGATGCTGGAATTTTCCGCGCTGGAGAACGTGATGATGCCGATGCGCAAGCTCGGCCGGCTCACCTCGGCCGAGATGGAGGCGCGGGCGCGGGCGCTGCTCGCTTCGGTCGGGCTCGGGGAAAAAACGCACCGCCTCGGCACGCAGCTCTCCGGCGGCGAGCAGCAACGCGTCGCCGTTGCGCGCGCGCTGGCGAACCAGCCCGCGATCATCCTCGCCGATGAGCCGACGGGAAACCTCGACGCGAAAAATTCCGGCGTCGTCTTCGATCTGCTCACGCGGCTGGCGAAGGAAAACGGCCAGGCGGTCGTGCTCGTGACACACAATCCCGAAATCGCCGCGCGGTGCGATCTCACGCGGCCGATGCGGGACGGGGTGTTTGTCTGAGTCGATGAAGGCGTGGCGGTGGGCGTCCCTGCCCGCCGAATTTTTCCGGGACTCAGAAATGCCGGCGGGCAGGGACGCCCGCCGCTACGCGGTCGTTGCTACGCGATCACCGAGCCGTCGGCGCGGCGGTCGCTCCAGACCGCGAGCTCGAGTCCGCTGGGTTCCGTGAAATGGAAACGGCGCCCGCCCGGAAATTCGAAGGCCGGCTTCGTGAGGCGGCCGCCGGCGGACGTCACGCGGGCCTCGGCGGCCTCGAGATCCGCGGCGAAGATGATGACGAGCGGATTCGTTTTCGCCGGGGCCGCCGGATCGGCGACGAGGCCGCCCGTGAGGCGGCCGTCCGCAAAGCTGGCGTAGTCCGGACCGTAGTCGGTGAGGGTCCAGCCGAAGGCGTCGGCGAGGAATTTTTTCGTGGCCGCGAGATCGCGGGTGGCAAACTCGACGTAGTCGAGTCGGAGGTGGTTGGTCGGGGTGTTCATGGCAGGGATGGAAAATCGCGGCGCTGCGACGTGAATGACGGGAGCTCGCTTACTTTTTCGCGAGGTGTTTCCCGAGCTGGGCGAGGCAGTCCTTCTGCGTGGCGTCGAGGCCCATGAACCAGGTCGCGACGGCGCGGAAAAACGCGGGCTCGATGAATCCGTCCTCGATGATCGTGAGCGTGGTGCCGCCGCCGGGAGCCTCGGCGAGCGAAAACGTCCACGTGCCGCCGAACGGCAGCTTCGGCGCGCGCTCGCTGGCGATCACGCGGACGAGTTTTTCGGGGGCGCGCGACTCGGCGGTGCGAAACGGGATTTCGTTGCCGTGGCCGTCCTTGTTCCAGGTGAGTTCGGTGCCGTCGGGGAGTTTTTCGAAGCGGATGGATTTCACCGCAGGCCACCACGTGGGCATCGCGGCGTAGTCGGTGAGCGCCGCCCAGACGACGGCGCGACTCGCCGTGAACGTGGCGCTGACGACCGAGCGGTGTTCGCGCGGCATCCGCGCCCCGGCGATTTGCAACACGAGCGCGACGACGGCGAGGAGCGCGACGAGACCGAGGAGGACGAAGAGGGCGGTTTTCACGGGGAGGTTTTTGAACCGCTAATTGACGCCAATAAACGCTAATTTCGGAGGGGACTCTTGTTCGCGGCGCAGGCACGCGCGCGGCCGTGATGTGTTCCACCATTTACGGGGAGCCTTTGGGCTGTAGGGCCGCCGCTGGCCGGCGTGCCGTCGCGCTTTGCGCGCGAGCGAACCAACCGACCTCCGCCATCGCTCACACGTGTGCGGCGCGACGGCACGGCGGCGAGCGCCGGCCCTACAAAAGACCTATCGCATTTTCTAGACGGCATGGGACGTGTTCGCCGGTGCGATGAGACGGTTGCCGACTGATCTGATGGATGCGTTTGAACAAACGAATGCATCGGCACGCAGAGGCCAGGCCGTTGCGGGTGAGCCAAGCCTCGAACTGGCGCAAGGCGCCGTCACGGTGGCTGAAAAGCAGGAAGTGGTCGGCGTCGGGGACGGATGCGAAATTCGATTTCCCGCGCCTGAACGGCGGTAGCGGTCGGCGAACGTTCCCCCGACCTTCAACTCTTCACCGCGTGAGCCGGGCTACGAGGCACACGTGTAGATGGACCTAGAGTTTTGATTCATCACGCAACCCAAACTGCCCGTGAGCTCATTGACGTCCTTCGCCCCACTTTCGGTATCGCCGGTCCCGAGTAGCTCAATGGTCGGTGTGACCCAGACGCGTTTGGCGACCGCCGGGGCGGAGGAAAATCTAGGTGAAATCATGCGGGCTTTTTCCGAGAACATTGCCGCGGACCGTGCGGGCGCGGCAGGCACGGTCAACGGCTATTCGCGTCCCCCCATATTCGCGTTGCCGGCCGACCGTGATCGCCAGACGCATCGGCGGTGGCGGGCCGAGGTCGAAAAATTGAAGGGCCCGCCACGGCCGCGCATTCCCCGCTTCCCGTTTCGTCGTTTTCGTGGGCTCCTGGCTTGCGGCAGCCCGGTAGGTGACGCGGCGGCGCGACGATGCGCCCGCGGATCGAACCACGGGGAACGAGTGAAACGTGCGAGGGTTGAATATCGTAGTGCGTTGCGCGGGCGGCGTGAGAGCACGGTGCGGCGCTCCGCCAATCTGCGGAGCCCTGAATCTGCGGGAGACCGGTCTTTGATTCGGTGGGCTGCCCAGCACCCCGTCGCCGACCCGAACGGAGTGTTCCCACAGATTCAGGAGGGCCGTAGATTGCCGGAGGGCAGTGGGGCGCGCCACTGAATCGAGGAATCCGGGGCGCACCGATTCTGCCGGCTGGGCGGGCTTGCGCACCGGAGGTGCGCCAGAAAGTAGCCGGGGGTTGAGCCGTTGCGGCGACACCCCCGGTTACGTTGTCTTGATCGAGCATCCTGTAGGGATGCC
>JBEANZ010000611.1:0-12144 GCA_041165185.1 Verrucomicrobiota bacterium
GGGAGAAAGCCGCTGCCCCAGTAGAAATCGTAGAAAATCTGCCCGCAACTCGCCTCCTTGTCGCGCGAGGTCATCACCACGAACGCCGGCAAATCCTCCGTCTCGCTCCCGAGCCCGTAGCTCAGCCACGCGCCCAGCGAGGGCCGCCCCGCCATCTCCGATCCGGTCATGAAAAACGTGATCGCCGGCGCGTGGTTCACCGCCTCGGTGTGCAGCGATTTCACGAAGCACAGGTCGTCCGCGATGGCCGCGATGTTCGGCAGGAAATCCGAGACCCACGCGCCCGACTTCCCGTGCTGCGCAAACTTCGTGATCTCGGCGAGCACGGGGCGCGCGGTCTGGTTGCCCGTCATCGTTGAGAAGCGCTTCCCCTTCGCGATCTCGTCGGGGATTTGTTTCCCGTGCCACTCGCGCAGCTTCGGCTTGTAGTCGAACAAATCGACGTGCGAGGGCGCGCCGTTTTGGAACAGGTAAATCACGCGCTTCGCCTTGGGCGCGAAGTGCGGCAGGTCCGGCAAACCCGGCACGCCGCGCGCCGGCATGAGCGGATGCGTGGCGCCGCGCGCCTCGCGGCCGAGCAGCGACGCCAGCGCCGCCGTGCCGACGCCCATCGCGGCGCGACCGAAAAACTGGCGACGCGTGTAGTGCGCGGAGGCTTCGAGGTGGGGATTCATCGCGAGAAAAATTTCAAACGCCAATTTTCAACGGCCAAAGAAATCCGGCCCTTAGCACTTCCCAGTGAGTTGACAGCCGCCAGCTCAGAAGCCCCGAAGGGGCGGAAGTCGATAGCCCAGGGCACCGCCCTGGGAATCCGATCGAAAAAACATCCTCGCCCTGAAGGGGCGACACCCTCGTCCCGTTTCGCCCTTTCAGGGCTTGGATTCGTGGGGGACCATTTCCCAGGGCGTTGCCCTGGGCTTTCAACTTTTCGCCCCTTCGGGGCTCCCAATCCTCGGCCGCCACCCATCCGAAACCGCGAGGAACCGGAAATCCGAAGCTCTGAAAATAGTCCTGAATCATGCGCGCTGGGATTTCTTTGGGATTTGGCCGTTTGGGCATTCCGCCATCGGCGGCGTCATTCTTTCGACAGCGTTTCATCGAGGTTGAGGATGAGCAGGCACAACGCCGTCCACGGCGCGTGGTCGGCGGGCGTGAGCGTCTCAACGCGCGGCGCTTCCCCGGCGGCGGCGAGCTCGGTCGCAGCTTTTTCATCGGCCGCGTAGGTGGCGCGCAGGGTCTTCAACCGCGCGCTCAGGATCTTCCCCTCGGCGCCCGTCGGCCGCCGGCTCGTCGCGAGGCGAAACGCATGCGCGATCCGCGCGGCGTCGTTCGGCGGCGCCTCGGCGAACACCCGTTGCGCCATCACGCGCGCCGCCTCGACAAATGCCGGGTCGTTGAGGGTCACGAGGGCGTGGAGCGGGGTGTTGGTGCGCGCCATTTTCACCGTGCACACCTGCCGCGCGCCCGCGTCGAAGAGCGTCGTCGGCCCCACGATGCGCCGCCAAAACACGTAGAGGCTGCGCCGGTAGAGCGCGTCGCCGTGGTCCTGCGCGTAGGTTTTCTTGCCGAAGGTCGCTTCCTCCCAGATGCCCGCGGGTTGGTAGGGTTTCACGGACGGGCCGCCGGCTTTTTCGTTGAGCAGGCCCGCCGCCGCGAGCGCCTGGTCGCGCAGCATCCACGAGGGCAACCGGTGGCGCGGCCCGCGCGCGAGCAGGCGGTTTTCCGGGTCGCGCTCGTGCAGCGCGGGCGTCACGCGCGACGTCTGCCGGTAGGTCGCGCTCGTCACGATCAGGCGGTGGAGTCGTTTCACGTCCCAGCCGCTCTCGACGAACTCCACTGCGAGCCAGTCGAGCAGCTCGGGGTGCGAGGGCTGCTCGCCTTGCGCGCCGAAATCGTCGGCGGTTTTTACGAGCCCGACGCCGAAATACGCCTGCCACGCGCGGTTCACCGCCGTGCGCGCGGCGAGGGGGTTTTCCGGCGACACGAGCCACCGCGCGAGGTCGAGCCGGTTGAGGCGCGCGGGCTCGACTGATGGAGCCGCGGCGCCCTCGCCGCGTTTCTCCCCGTCGGCGGCGGATCGCGGCGGGGGCGCCGCGACTCCAGCGACCGAACGCGGCGGGGGCGCCGCGGCTCCGGTTCGCTGCGCCCGAAACATTTCCGGCACCGCCCCGAGCACCTTCACGTCGGACTTGCTCTCGTAGTTGCCCTTGTTGAGCACGAACGTGTCCCGCTTCTTCGGCAGCTCGTCCATGATCATCACCTTGGTGATGCTGTTGCTGGCGTTGTCGCGGGCGCGGATGGCGGCGATGTGTTTTTGCAGCAACGCGGTGTAGTCCTTGTCCTTCTCGGTGTCGCGGAAATGGGGCAACGCCTCCAGCAGGCCGTTGAGATCGCGGCGCGCGACGGCGGTCTTGGCGTGCGTGGCGGGCAGGTTGCCGGGCAGCGCCTGCGCCGCCGGCGAATCGATCATGGGTTTGCCCTCGGGGCGCGGAAATTTTTTCAACTCGAACGCCTCCACCTCCTTCGCCACCGCGTCGACGCCCGCCTGCGCCTTCGCGAGCCGCGCGCGCTCGGCCTCCGTCGACACATCGATCACGGGCGCGATCGCGCCGTTGCGGCCGCCGCCGGCGCTGGGGCTGCCAGTCTCGGACATCTGGTTGAAAATGTCGTAGAGCGCGTAGTAGTCCGTCTGGCGCACCGGATCGAATTTGTGGTCGTGGCAGCGGGCGCAGGTGAACGTCGTGCCGAGCCACACCGTCGCCGTCGTCTCCACGCGGTCGAAGACGTTTTCGACCCGCGTCTCCTCGGCGATGCGGCCGCCCTCGCCGTTGAACATGTTGTTGCGGTGGAAACCGCTCGCGAGTCTCTGCTCGTGCGACGCGCCGGGCACGAGATCGCCCGCGAGCTGCTCGACGGTGAACTGATCGTAGGGCTGGTTCGCGTTGAGGGCGTTCACCACCCAATCGCGCCACGGCCACATCGTGCGCTCGGGGTCGCCCTGAAAACCGTTCGTGTCGGCGTAGCGCGCGAGGTCGAGCCAGTCCCACGCCCAGCGCTCGCCGTAACGCGGCGACGCGAGCAACCGGTCCACCGCGCGCTCGTAGGCGTCGGGCGCGCGGTCGGCGACAAACGCCTCGACCTCCGCCGGCGTCGGCGGCACGCCCGTGAGATCGAGGGACACGCGGCGCAGCAACGCCGCCGCGTCCGCCTCGGGTGACGGCGAAAGTTTTTCCCGCTCAAGGCGCGCAAAGACCAGCGCGTCGATCGGATTGCGCACGCGTTGGGCGAGCGTGGCCGAGGCGGGCGACGGCAGCGTGGGGCGCTGCGGCGGCGCGTAGGCCCAGTGGCGATTCCATCCCGCGCCGCCCGCGATCCAGCGGCGCAGCAGATCGATCTCGGCGGGCTTGAGTTGGCGGAGAGCGTCGGGCGGCGGCATCACCTCCTCGGTGTCCTTGCTCGTGATGCGGCGCACGAGTTCGCTGGCCTCGGGCCGGCCCGGCACGACGACGGTCGCGCCGTCCTTCGTGCGAAAAATCCCCTCGCGCTCGTCGAGGCGGAGCTTGGCCTTGCGCTTGGCCTCGTCGGGCCCGTGGCAACGGAAACACGCGTCCGACAGAATGGGGAGAATCTGGCGGTTGAAGTCGATGGGCTCGGCGCGCGCGACGATCGCGCCGACCGCGACCGCCAACGCGAACCGCGCTCGGATCCGGGCGGGGCGCATGGGGCCGCCACGGCACGCGGCGGCGCGGGGCGAGTCAAGAGCGGAGGCGGCGACGCCGTGGTTCCCTCGGAAAAACTATCGCTCGCCGCGCGCGCACGGCCGCTGCATTGATCGCCGCCCCGAATTTTTCCGCCGTGCGCCGCCTCTCGCTCCTCCTCGCCGTCCTCGCCGTGATTTCGCTCGGCTGCTCGCGCCGCGCGGCGGCGCCCGTGGCGAGACGCACCGTCGCCGAGGCGCGCGAGCAAACTTCCGCCTCGTGCGCGGCGTGCCACAAGGAAGTCCACGCCGCGTGGTCCGGCACCGATCACGCGCTCGCCAACCGGCCCGTCGCGGCGCGCGACCGCGAGGCCTTCACCGTCGCAACGGCCATCACGGGCGGCGCGTCGCATTTCACGCTCGAATGGCGCGACGACAAGCCCGCGATGATCGACGCCACCTCCACGGCGGGCGCGGGCGCGACGCCCACGCGCCACGAGCCGACGCTCGTGCTCGGCGCGAAGCCGCTCTGGCAGCCGCTCATCCCCACGGGCAACGGCCGCTGGCAGCCGTCCGACATGGCCTTCGATCCGGCGAAGAAGGAATGGTTTAACATCTTCGGCGACGAGCAGCGCCGCGCCGGCGAGTGGGGCCACTGGACCGGCCGCGGCATGAATTGGAACTCGATGTGCGCGCACTGCCACATGACGGGCTACCAGAAAAATTATTCGCCCGCGACCGACAGCTACGCCTCGACCTGGGTCGAGCACGGAGTCGGCTGCATCCAGTGCCACGGCGCGATGCCATCTGACCACCAAACTCCAAAACCCAAAACCCAAACGCCAACGTCCCCACCGCCGAAATCCACCGCGACGTTCGCCGCCGACCGTGCGCGCCAGATGCAAACCTGCGCCCCGTGCCACGCGCGCAACGAGCCGCTCACCGCGAATTTCCAACCCGGCGACAACTACCACGATCACTTCCGCGTGACGCTGCCGGTGGAGCCCAACGTGTTTTTCCCCGACGGCCAACAGCGCGACGAAGATTTCAATTTCAGCTCCGTGCTCCTCAGCCGCATGGGCCACGCCGGCGTGACGTGCCTCGACTGCCATGATGCGCACACGACCAAGACGCTGTTCCCCGCCACCGACAACCGCCTCTGCCTCCGCTGCCACACCGCGCCCACGCCCGCGTTTCCGAAAGCGCCCGTCATCGATCCGCTCGCGCACTCGCACCACGCCGCCGGCAGCACGGGCGGCCAATGCGTGTCGTGCCATATGCCGACGACGACCTACATGCAGCGCGCGCCGCGCCACGACCACGGCTGGTTGAAACCGGATCCGCTGCTCACGAAAGAGCTCGGCATCCCCAACGCCTGTAACCGGTGCCACACCGACCGTCCCGTCGACTGGGCCATTGAGAAAACAACCGCGTGGTTCGGCGCCAAACTCGACTCGCACCAACGCGCCCGCACCCGCGCCGTCGCCGCCGCACAAGCGCGCCAACCCGCCGCGCTCGCGCCGCTCCTCGCCGCGCTCGCGAAGGAGGAAGTGCCCGCGTGGCGCGCCACGCTCCTCGAACTCGCGGCGCCCTACCTCGACGCCGCACCC
Organism: Verrucomicrobiota bacterium; assembly: GCA_041165185.1. Lineage (GTDB taxonomy): Bacteria > Verrucomicrobiota > Verrucomicrobiia > Opitutales > Opitutaceae > JBEANZ01. The sequence continues at coordinate 5,308 of JBEANZ010000611.1, forward strand.
GAGGCCACCACCGCCGCGCGCGCCGCGCTCGCCGCGCCCGATCCGCTCGAACGCGCCGCCGCCGTGCGTGCGCTCGCGAGCCACCCGGAACACCTGCCCCTCCTCCGCCCGCTCCTGAGCGATCCCGTGCGGCTCGTGCGCCTCGACGCCGCGTGGGCGCTCTCCTCGACGCTCGACGCCACGTCTCCGGCGCGCGCGGAGCTCGACGCCTACTTCGCCCTCTCCGCCGATCAGCCCGGCGGCCGCCTCCGCATCGGCCAGGACCTCGCGAACCGCAACCGTCACACCGAAGCCGAGACGGAAATGCGCCGCGCCGCCGAGTGGGATCCGTATTCGCCAGGCGTGCGCGAGGCGCTCGGCTTCGTGCTCAACGCCCGCGGCCAGCCGCGCGAGGCCGCCGCGCAGTTTTTCCGCGCCGCGCAACTTCAGCCCGCCGACGCCCCCGCGGCGTATCGCGCCGCGCTGGCGTTCGCCGAGGCGGGGCAATTGCCCGACGCCGAACTCGCCTTCCGCCAAACCCTCGAACGCGACGCCAACTTCGACCGCGCCTGGTATAACCTCGGCCTGCTCCTCGCGCAGACGAACCGCCTCGCGGACTCCGTCGCGGCGTTGAAGAAAGCCGAGTCGCTCGCCCCGCGCACGGCGGATTATCCCTACGCACTCGCGACCGTGCTGCTGCGCATGGGCGACCGCGAAGCCGCCACCGCGGCCGCCCGCCGCGCCCTCGCCATCGATCCGGCGCACGCGCAGGCGGCGGAGTTGATGCGCGGGCGGTGAAGAACCCGGCCGGCGGCCGGGCCTACACGACCCTGCCTCGACCCGGCCAGCGGCCTACATCGGATCGTCGAAATGAACGTGGCCGGCGTAGGGCCACGCCTCCGGCGTTGCGGCCAAGCCGGCACGCACCGGGTTCTGCCGAACGTATTCCCACTTTTCCGCGTAGCTGTTCCGTGTGCGGAGGACATGGTCGAAAAACCGGTGCTGCCAGAACGGCGCCGTGCCCCCGACCGTCTTGAGGACCAACTTTGCGGTCCATTCTTTCCAGCGACCGACAAACTCGCTGAGCGATTTCCTTTCCGCGACCGACGCGGCGAAAAAATGGACGTGGTCGGGCATGATCACGTAGCGGCCGATCCGCCAGCCGTGACGTGTTTCGGCGGCAAGCCATTCGTCGCGAAGACAGGCGGCGACTTCGGGAGCCGCGAGCACCGGGCGACGGCCAGCGGTGCACGTGGTGACGAAGTAAAGCGGGTCGCGGATCCAGACGTGGCGAAGACGGCCGAGATGGGGCGCGAAATCCGGGGCCCGTTCCGCTGGAGGTTCCACGCGGTTTTTGTAGGCCCGGCCGCTGGCCGGGCAAGACGGGAAATAGGGAAAAACCCGGCCGGCGGCCGGGCCTACAAAACACTTACAGATCGAACGACGTCGTCAGGATAAACGTCCGCGGCTCCACGATGCGGAACGTGTGGCCGCGGCCGTCGGGATACGCGCCGATCGTTTGGAGACGGCCGCCTTCTTGGAGATTGCGGACATTGAGTTGGAAACGCGCGCGCACCTTGTCGCGGAAGAGGCGCGTCGCGTAGCTCAGGCCCGCGTCGAGGTAGAGGTGATCCGTGTCGAAGATCGGGCGGTTCGGGTCGAGGGCCGTGGCGGCGCCGATGTCGCCGTTGATCGGGACGCCGTAGTAGCCGAGCGCGCCCTTGCTCTCCCAGCGGATGGCACCGCTCACGCTGAGGCGCTTGAGGTATTCGTTCTGGGAGAGGCCGGCGAGGCGGTAGTTGCCGCTGAAGCGGGCGTTCCACTCGCGGGTCTCGGGGCGGTTCTTGCCCTCGGTCGCCTGCACGATGGCGAGCGGCGTGATCACGTTGCCGACGAGGAACTGACGCGGCGTGGCCGAGCCGACCTGCGGGTTGTCGCCGTTGTAACCGGTGTCGAGCCACTTGGTGCCCGGCGCGAAACCCACCCCCACGGCGCGCGGGTCGATGATCGATTCCCAGATGGGGAGGCGTTTCGCGATCCAGGCGGGGATGTGCGGCGAGAGGTTGGCGTCGATGGCGCGCGTGCGCGTGACGGAGCCGCGCAACGTGAAGAACGAACTCGGGTTGTAGTTGAGCTCGATTTCGTCGCCCTTGGAAATCACGTCGGAGGTCTCGGCGAGCGTCTCGTTGTTGTAGCGTTGAATGTCGGCCGGGGAGATTTTCATCACGTTGGCGATGCCGTCGGTGAGGGCCTGGCCGCTGAGACCCTGCGCGGTCAGCCAGACGCGCGCCTGGCGCTGGAGGCTGATGGCGTCGTTGTTGCCGGCGAAGCGTTCGAAGTCCACGCGGCCGGTGCGTTGCGCGAAGATGGCGCTCTGGCCGGCGCGCGAGTTGACCTGCTTCGTCTCGTATTTGTTGGCGCGGAGGAAAAGTTTGTCGCCGAGCGCGATGGTGAAGCCGCGGTCCTTGCCGTTGCTACGCGGGTTCGGGAGTTCCTGGAGATCGATGCCGATGGCGGGCACCTCGGGGCGGAAGCTGTCCGAGGAATTGTAGTGGACGCTCACGCTGGAGAGCAGGCTGGCCAGCGTGCCGCCGAGGCCGGACTTGGTGCGCGCGCTGTCGAGAAACGCCCAGCCGCGCAACGGCCGCGCGACGACGCCGGAGGTCGCGGTCTTGCCGCTGCGCAGCGCCCAGTCGCCGACCCAGCCGTTCATCGCGGCGTAGTCAAAGCTGTAGCCGTCGGCCTTCAACACGGGGCCGGGCTGGCGCTTGTTGCGGTTCTCGTCTTCGCGGCGGCCGAAGGTGGTGACGAGGCGGTTTTCGAGCAGCGAACTCTGGATCGTGGCGCCCTTGGTCTTGATGAGATTGAGCACGCCATTGGTGCCGGCGGTGCCCTCGGTGATGCCGGCGCGGCCGAGCGTGACCTGATCCGCGACCCAGCGGCCCGTGCCGCCGTTGGCGAGCGGGTCGAACCAGTTAAACGCATAGTTGCCGGGCGCGTAGTTGAACGGCGCGTAGTCGACGTTCGCGCCGGTGCCGTCGCCGGTGTAGAAGTGATAGTAGGTGCGCGTGCCGGTGCCAGAGGGCGCGAAACCGTTGGTCGTGGCCTGATTCGCCTTGGACGAACCGGGCACGCCGCCCGGGGCGTAAACGGGGCTGTCGGGCGCGATGAGCGCGTCGCGGAACGAGTAGTTGAACGACTTCGTTTTCCGCTCCTCGTAGTAGCCGACGAGCTGCTGGCGACCGATCCACTTGGTCCAGTTCTTCGCGTTGGCGAGGTCGAGCACGTAGGCGCCCTGCGCGCGGTAGGCGTCGCGCGTGTAGGGCTGCGAACGCATCACGGGTTCACCGATACCGAGGTAGGGCCGGCCGAAGTAGGGATTCGCGCGGCCGTCGAGGAGGTTCTTGTTCGGATCCACGTAGAGGTAGTAGCTCGCGCCGGTGCCGGAGGAGGAGCCGACGAGGTTGCGGTTGAACCGCTCGGCGTCCTCGCGCTGCCAGGCGAACTGAAACGCGAGGCGGTGCCGCTCGGTGTTGAGCACGTATTGCTCGAGGGAAATGCTGGAGGTCTCGTTCTTGTCGCGGATGAGATTGGGCGCGGCGAGGTTGATGCTCGACCAATCGTAGATCGATTTGTCGCGGAGGCCGGGGACGGTCGAGAAGAGCGGGCGGCCGGTGCGCACGGGCTCGGGGAGCGTCTCGAGCAGGCGGTTGACGCCGGCGACGTTGTTGGGGCCATTGGTGGCGGTGGCGGCGGGGAGGCGGCCGATTTCCCAGAGCTGCAATCCGCCGCGATCCACGAACAGGATCGGGTCCACGAAGTTCTGCCCGCCGAGGCCGAGGGGATTGGTCGCGCCCGTGACGGTCGAGACGCCGCCGACCGTGACGGTGTTGGTCAACGGATCCCACGTGGGGCTGCCGAGGGCTTTCCAATACGAGACGCCGTCGCGCGGCGTGATGACGTTGGCGCGCGTGCCCTGACCGCGATACGACTGGAAACCCGCGCGGATCGAGGTCGAGGCGAAGGGCTGCGCACGGACCATGAAGTTGAAGCGCCGCTCGTCGAAGCCCGAGGGCTTCAGGTGGAAACCCGTGTGCTGGTTCACGCCGATGGCGCGGACGCCGAGCTTGCCGCGGATGATGGGGCGGTTGAGGTCGAGCGACGTGCGCCAGCCGCCGCGGTCGTCGTAGCGGCCCTCGAGCGCGGTGGACTCGCGGGAGAAGTTCGCGCTCGACGGCACGATGTTCACGGTGCCCGAGCCCTCGCCGAGGCCGAAGATGCTGGAGTTGGGGCCGCGGCTGATTTCCACGGAGTCGATCCCGCTCGGGTCGAGCGGCACGCGGCCGCTCGTGGCGAAACTGTCGAGCGAGATGTTGGCCGCGCCCATGCCGCGCACGCGGTTGGAGCCCTGCGGGTTGTTTTGCACGGCGTCGTTGACCATGCCGTTGCGGTCGACCTCGAACGCCGTGTAGGTGCCCGTGCCCTCGGTGCCGGCCTCGTAGAGAAACACGTCGTTGAGATCGAGCATCGCGAAGTCCTGCATCTGCTGCTTCGTCACGACGGAGATCGAGGAGGCGAGGTCCTCGAGGCGCGTGTTGAGGCGCGTGCCCGACATGGTGTTGGTCGCGTAGTAGCCCTTGTTGGCCTCCTTCACCTCGAACGGCGAGAGCTGCACGGTGTCGTCGCCGCCGACGCCGGGCGCGGTGCCGGCGCCGTTGGTGGGCGTCTTGGCGGCGGCGGCCTGATCGGCCTGGAGCGCGGCGAGTTCGGCGGGATCGAGGCGGCCGTTTTTGTTGAGATCGTATTTCGCGAGATCACGCGCCGAGACGGGTGCGGCGGCGTTCTGCGCGCGAACGGTTGCGGGCAAAACGAACGGGGAGAGAGTAACCAAAAGCGCGGCGAGGGCGGGGAGGTTTCGAGCGATAAACATGGGGAGGCGTGAAAAAAAAATGCGGGGAACGATTCGCGCGGCGAAGCGGGGCGGGGTTGCCCGCAAGACACACACGAACGCGAGTCGCGCAACCGCCCCCGGCCTTGGACAGTCCGATCCGTCGCGGCTCAGTTAGCCGTCTCGTCCAACTCCAAGCGCACGTAGTCGTAGAGGATGCCGTTGTTGATCGGGCCGGCGGGCAAAATGATTTTCAGGACGTTCGTGCCGGGCTTGAGCAGCGCGGCGTCGAACGCCAGCTCGCGCTCATACCACAGGCCCTGCCGGCCGTGGCGCGCGATTGCACCGTCGCTCAGGCCGAGCGGGATCGTGCCGGCGGACCGGCCGTTGACGGTGATGTCGAGCGTGCGGGCGGAGGTGCCGCAGAGCGCGAGGCGGAGCGTAGCGCGGCCGCGGGGCGCACTGGCGAAATCGAAGGTGACGGCGAAGGGCGTCGCGCGGCCGGGTGTGCGGATGCCGAAGAAGGGCTCGACCTTGGCGTCGGCGTTTTCGTTGTGCGGCACCTGTTGGAAGAACCAGTCCTTCCGGAAATCGCTTTGACCGACGACGAAGTTCACGTCGTTTGGAAACAGCGTCGCGTAGTCGAGCGGGATGCGCGGCTCCCAGTAGGATTCGCCGCGGAAAAACTCGGAGCCGTTGCGGTTCGGGATGCCGATTTCCCAGAGCTGCCGGCCGCGGCGCACGGGCGTCCACGAGATTTTTCCGAGATCGATTTTGCCCGAGCCGATCTTCACATCGGCTTGGGCGAACTCGCCGAGCACGCCGTCGGCGAACGCGCGCAACGTGTAGGTGCCGGGGCGCACGTTCGGAATCTCGAAGCGGCCGTCGTCGGTAGCGCGGGTCCAGAACGGGTAGTGCTTCGCGTCCTGCTGCCAGTCGACGACGCGCGCGACGCCGCTCGGGCCGGGCGGCATGGGCGATTTCCACGCGGCGGCGGTGAGGCCGACGCGTAAGTTCGAGAACGTAGGGCCGCCGCTTGTCGGCGTGCCGTCGCGATTATCACGTGCGCCGCGCGACGGCTCGGCGGCGAGCGCCGGCCCTACGGAATCATGCAGAAAAAACTGACCGCGCACCGCGGCGCGCTGCGCGGGCCGCGGGTAATCGACGCCGGTCACCCAATCGTAGGGCCACGCGGCGGCCTGTTTTTTCTGCTGCGCCTTCGCGTCGTCGAACATCGCCTGCGGGTCCGCGCCGGCGTTCACGTAGAGCATGAACGGCCCGATCACTTTCGCCCAATGCTCGCCCTTGGCGACGTCGACGGCCGCGCCGCCGTAGTGGCTGCTGCGCCAGTAATTCAGAATGCACGGCGCGGCGATCGCGTTGGTGTCGCGGTGGCCCTGAAACTCCACCTTGGTCGGGCCGCCACTCATGTATTCCATCGAGGCGTTGAGGACGAAGAAGCCGACCTTGGCCGTCGTGCTCGACCAGCCGAACGCCGGGTTGTCGGTGAGCGGCACGGTGTAGACGTATTTGTCGCCCTCGCGCAGCGTGGCTGGGTAGTGCTTATGGTGGTGGGCCGACTGGGCGACGCTCATCCAGTCGAACATCGCCGCGAGCTTCGCGCAAAACCGCGCCTCGCCGATTGCGGTCGTCGGGTAGTCCGCGGGGTGCTCGAACTGGCAGTAGGTGTAGACGCCGCTCTCGCCGCGCCCGAGCGCGTAACGGATTTCAACGTCGGCGGCGAACTGGCCGGTGGCTTTCTCGCCGCCCGCGACGCCGGGGCCGGTGCCCATCTTGCGGCCCTTGGAAATTCCCTTCACCGAAACTTCCGCGCGCGCGCCGCCGTTGGATTTCGGATCGATCGTGATGCGCGCGAGGGCGTCGCCGCTACCGCGCGGGCCCATCGCGTCGTGCGACCAGAAGCCGTATTGGTGATCGGTGAAGCCGCGGTTGAGGCCGGCGACGTGATG
>JBEANZ010000612.1:0-13149 GCA_041165185.1 Verrucomicrobiota bacterium
GAGGCTAGGGTGAGGGTGAGGATGCGAGTGCGCATGGTGATAAAGAAGAGGGTGTGAGGAAGAGAAAGGGAGACGTTGAGAAGCGCGATTGGGACGCGGCGTGACAGAACAAAATTCAACGAACGGGTGCGAATGTGAGTGAGGTGTTGAGACCTCAGGCGATGAAGTCGCCCGGCGAAAACGTGAGGAGTTTCTGAGCGGCGATAGCCTCGTTGACCTTGAGGACGGTGACGGCTGACGAGAAACCGTCCTCGCCCGGACAGTTGAGCGCGGCGCCCTTGCGCATGGCATCGAAGAAATTTTCGAGGTGCGGTTGGTGAATGGCCTTGTCGAGCGTGACGGGAATGTCCCACGCGGAAAGTTGCGCGGTCTCGCGGACATCGACTTTCGCGGTGGTGCCGCCGCCCGGACCGGAGACGGGAACTTTTTCCGGGATGGCCATCTTTTGGCGCGGCTTTTCCCAAGGCTTGAGACCGGCGAGCACGCCCTCGCCGGAGTCGGGACGGGAAATGATTTTGCTGGTGACGTGCTGCTCCCACTCGGGGGCGCGGGCCTCGCGGTAGAGTTTGGTGAACTTCGGGTTCTCGGAGAGCTTCAGCGAGCCCTCGTCGCCCATGAAATACTCGTGGTAGCCGCCGCCGGCGCTCGTGGTGGTGAGCACCTCGTAGGTCGCGCGCACGACGCCTTCCTTCGTGGGAAACTCGAAGATGGCCATCGCGTTGTCATACCAGTCGTGGGTCTTGTAGTAGTCGACGCCGCCGCTCGCGATGCACATGCGGGGGTTCACGCCGAGCATCCAGTTGTAGACGTCGATCTGGTGCGCCCCGAGGTCGGACATGGGGCCGCCGGCGTATTTCTTGAACCAGCGCCAGTTGCAGAACTCGTGCATGGTGGCGTAGCCGTATTTTTGGAGCGTCGCCTCGCTGAGCCCCTGGCCCTGCGGAAAGCCGAGGTCCTCGGTGACGGCGCGGTGCCACTGGCCGCCGATGTTGGTGATGCGGCCGAGCAGCCGGCCTTCGCGGACGATCTTGTCGCGGGCGTGGCGGTAGCGGGGATTGCTGCGGCGCTGGTGGCCGACCTGGAGAAGTTTTTTCGCGGCGCGCGCGGCGTGGACCATCGAGCGGGCGCCCTCGACGGTGTTGGACATGAGCTTCTCGCAGTAAACGTGTTTGCCGGCCTTGAGCGCGGCGTTGGTCTGCTCGGCGTGCCAGAAATCCGGCGTCGCGATAATCACCGCGTCGAGGTCCGACGTGTTGGCGAGCATGTCCTTGTAGTCCTCGAAGGGCTTGGCGTCGTGGCCGAACTTCTTGAGGAGGCGCTCGCAGTAGGTGCGGTTGTAGGGCCAGATGTCGCAGACGGCTTTGAAGCGGATGTTCGGGATTTTCAGCGCAGCGGGGAGCAGCGCGCCGCGGCCCTGGAGACCGCAGCCGAGGAGGGCGACGTTGATGTCGTCGCCCTTGGCCGCGCCGTCGGCCGAGCGGGCGATGTAGGGGGCGGCGGCGAACACCGCGCCGAGTTTCGCGCTGGTCGAGAGGAACCCGCGGCGCGTGACGGCGGAGGCGGAGGCGGTGGGCTCAGTCATGGGAGTCGGCCCAGACGGCGAAGCGGTTGTGACGCACGAGGCAGAGGGCGCCAACGATGAGCCCGACGTGGATGGCGAGCCAGGCGACGCCCTCGCCCTCCTGCACGGCCATCAGGCCGAACGAGAGAGCGACGTAGGTGAGACCGAGCAACGTGAGCGTCACGCGCGTTTTGAGTCCGAGGAGCAGCGCCGCGCCGAGGATGACGAGCACGTAGCCGATCGACAGCGCGAAGGCGTTGGTGGCCCAGATCGGGAGGAACGAGGCGCCCGTGATGCCCTTGGCCATGCGCTCCATGTTTTTCGCGTAGGCCGCCAGCGAGTAGACGCCGCTCGATTCGAATTTCTCGAGGCCCGCGAGGAGCGTGCGGAGCCCGAGAAACAGGCGGAGCAGGAGAAACGCCGCCGTGAACTCGCACGGCGAGGCGGGCTTGGAGGTGGAGGGAGTATCGTTCATGGGGAAAGCGAGTCGGCGAAGGGACGCCGCGACGCAGTGAAGATTACAGGGCGAAGCGGGGTCGAGTTTCTTTTGCGGGAAACTTCGCGTCGCGCCTCACGACGCGAGCAGCGGCGGCTCCGCGCCCGACGGCGGTGGCGGCGACGATGGCGATGGCGACGACGGTAGCGACGGAGGCGACGCTGACGACAGCGCGAACTCGTCCTGGGCCGCCGCCTCGCGCGCCGCCCGCTCCGCCTGCCGCGCGTAAACCATCCGCCAGTGCGCCTCCGCGACTTCGAGGCGCCGCGCCGCCCGATACTCGATCTCGCCGACCACGATGATGAAACCGAAGAGCGAGGTGTAGATCGCGGCGTTGGTCACAGGCAGCGGCGTCCACCACGCAAACAGCCACACCGTCACAATCGCCGCGCCCGCGACGATTTTCCCGATGAGCGCGGCGCAGAACGTCGCGTCGAGGTGCGGCATCACGCCCGCGAGGGACGCGCGCAGGATGCGCCCGCCGTCCATCGGAAACGCGGGGATGAGGTCGAACACGCCCATCGCCAGATTCCACAGCGCCACCGCGCCGAGCAGTTCGCCCGCCTCCGCGCCGAGGCCCGCGTCGGGCCACTCCACCCACCGCAACCCCGCAAACAACACGCCCGCGATCACGAAATTCACCGCCGGCCCCGCGAGCGTGATGAGCAGCTCACGGCGCGGCGCGCGCGGGATTTCGTCCATCTCCGCCATCCCGCCGATCGGGAGCAGCAGGATGCGTTGCACCCCGATCCCGTAGGCCATCGCCGTGAAACAATGCCCGAGCTCGTGCAACACCACGCAGACGTAAAGCGTGACGAGCAACACCACCGTCCGCCCCGCGCTCGCCCAGCCTTCCTCGAACGCGCTCATCCCCGCCACCACGACGAGCCACACGACCCACGAGGCGTGCAACGCCAGTTGGATGCCGCGGATACGGAAGAGATTGATCGACCAGCCGAACACGCGCGCAGTGAGCGCGCCCGCCCGAAAAAAGCGAGCGCGCGCCGTCGAACGGGCCGCCACGTGTGCGACCGCATGCGCGGCCCCGTCCGCGATCCCGTGCGCGACCGGGTCCGCCGCAAACCCCGACGGGATTGGCCACAAAAAGCACAACAGGCGCAAAAGAGGAGCCTTTGGATTTTGCGCCTTTTGTGCTTTTTGTGGCCATCCTGCCTTGGCAAAAGCTCCCGATTTCCACGCCCGAGGTGCCGCTCCACTTCGCGAGCCCCTCTTCCTCACCGCGCAGGCTCGCGTCGTTGCAGATCACTCTGCGTCCTCCGCGCACTCCGCGTTTCAACTTCGTCGCCTCGGATTATTCACTTCACCCGCCTTCCCTTTCACGCTCCCTTTCCCTCTCACTGTCCCTTTCACACTCACTCTCACTCGTTCCTTCGCCGATGCCCGATCCCGCCGCCAAGCCGCCCACCCTCCTCGTCATCGATGACGACGCCGAGATCCGTTACTCGCTCTCGCGCGTGCTCTCCTCGCGCGGCTACCACGTCGTCGAGGCGCCCAGCGGCGAGGCCGGCGTCGCGCTCGTGAAAAAAGGCCCCGCGCCCGACCTCGTGTTTCTCGACGTGCGCATGGGCGGCATGAGCGGCATCGAGGCGCTCCAACACATCCGCTCCGCCAATCCGAAGCAGCTCGTCATCCTCATGACCGCCTTCGGCACCGCGCAGACCGCCATCGAGGCGATGAAATACGGCGCGTTTGACTACGTGATGAAGCCCTTCGATCCCGCGAAGGTCCTCGCCCTCGCCGACAACGCCCTCAAGGCCCACGCCGATCTCCGCGCCGCCAGCGGCTACAAACCCACCGTCAACATCGACGACTACCGCGAGGGCATCGTCGGCAGCTCCGCTGCGATGCAGGAGGTGTTCAAGACCATCGGCCAGGTCACCGCCAGCGACGTCACCGTGATGATCACCGGCGAGAGCGGCACCGGCAAGGAACTCGTCGCCCGCTCCATCTGGAAACACAGCCACCGCGCGACCAAGGCCTTCATCGCCGTCAACTGCGCCGCCATCCCCGACAACCTCATCGAGAGCGAACTCTTCGGCCACGAGAAAGGCGCCTTCACCGGCGCGACCGTGCAACGCCTCGGCAAGTTCGAGCTCTGCGACCACGGCACGATCTTCCTCGACGAGATCGGCGACATGGCGCTCGCCACGCAGACGAAAATCCTCCGCGTGCTCCAGGCCGGCGAAATCCAGCGCGTCGGCGGCACCGAGACGCTCAAGGTCGACGTGCGCATCCTCGCCGCGACCAACAAAGACCTCGAGGAAATGGTGAAGGCGAAAACCTTCCGCGAGGATCTCTACTACCGCCTCAACGTCGTCCGCATCCGGATGCCCCCGCTGCGCGAACGCGGCGAAGACATCCCGCAGATCGTGGATTTCTGCCTGCAAAATTTGGTGAAGCAGAAAAAAACGCGCGTCGCCAAAGTCGCGCCCGAGGCGATGGCCGTGCTCACGCGCCATACGTGGCCGGGCAACGTCCGCGAACTCGAAAACGTCGTCTACCGCAGCGCCGTCATCGCGCAGGGCGACGCGATCCTCGTGAAAAATCTGCCCGCGGAAATTCGCGGCCACCTCGGCGGCACGACGAGTGCCGCGACAGCAGGTGCGGCGGGCAGCGCGACGAGTGGTGCGACGACCGGCGCGGTGAGTGGCGTGGAGGCGGGAGCCGCGGCTGGCGCGAGCGCCGCGCCGCTTGAGTCCGCGCCGCCCGCCGTCGCGGACTCGCCCGCGTCTGCGTCGGTGCCTGCGCCCACGGCACCGCCGCTCACGTTGGAGCGCGCGCTGGATTACGCGTTCGCCGAGTTCGCCCGCGCCGGCGCGCCGCTCCTCCCGCGCCTCGAGGAGGAAATGATCCGCCGCGCCCTCGCCGCCTCGGGCGGCGACATCGACGCCGCCGCGAAGGCGCTCGGCGTCACGAAAACCGCGCTCCAAAAAAAGTTAAAACCCTGAGTCGGCGAAGCTCCGAGTTCGTAGTTCCGGCTTCAGCCGGTGCCTTTTTTTCTTCCGCCGCATCTTCCGCTCCCCGCGCCCCGATCCCGGAACCGGCTAAAGCCGGAACTACCTACCCAACCCGACCTCATCCGCAATCTCACCCGCGTCCGCCCCTCCCCATGAAACACCCCATCCCCCTGTTCGCTCGTTTCGCGTTGGCGTTTATTTGCGCCCTGCCCCTCCGCGCCGCCGACGACTACGCCCCCGGCCCCGATTCAAAAATCCAACCCGGCGTCCCGCAGGGCGAGTTGATCAAGTTCGAGTTCTCTACCTCGAAAATTTTCCCCGGCACCACGCGCGAGGTCACGCTCTACGTGCCGCGGCAATACGACGCCACCAAGCCCGCGTGCGTTTACGTCAACCAGGACGGCCTCCAGTGGAGCGCCAACGTCGTCTTCGACAACCTCCTCGCGCGCGGAGAAATCCCCGTGCTCATCGGCGTGTTCGTGCGCCCCGGCGTCGTGAAAACCGCCACGCCCGCCACCACCCTCGATCGCTTCAACCGCAGCTTCGAATACGACGGGCTCGGCGACGCCTACGCGCGTTTTCTCCTCGAGGAAATCCTCCCCGCCGTCGAAACGAAAACCACCGCCGACGGTCGCGCGCTCAAGCTCTCGCGCTCCGGCAACGACCGCGCCATCGGCGGCTCCAGCAGCGGCGCGATCGCGGCGTTCACGGCGGCGTGGGAGCGGCCGGCGGAATTTTCGCGCGTGTTCAGTGTCGTCGGCACCTACGTCGGCCTGCGCGGCGGCGACCGTTATCCGACGCTCATCCGCAAGACCGAGCCGCGCGCGCTCCGCGTGTTTCTCCAGGACGGTGCCAACGACAACAACATCTACGGCGGCGACTGGTGGATGGCCAACCAGACCATGGAGCGCGCGCTCACCTACGCCGGCTACGAGGTGCGCCACGAGTGGGGCGACGGCGGCCACAACGGCAAACACGGCACGCTCCTCTTCCCCGACGCGATGCGTTGGCTCTGGCGCGACTGGCCGCAGCCCGTGCGCACCGGAAAATTTCCGCTCGAGCGCGTCGGCCCGATTTTCATCCCCGGCGAAGACTGGCAGCTCGTCGGCGAAGGCTACCGGCTCTCCGAGGGCGCGGCCGTCAACGCGCGCGGCGAGGTGTTCTTCACCGACATCCCCGCGAGCAAGGCCTACAGAATCGCGCCCGACGGCAAGCCCGTCGAGTTCATCGCCGACACGAAGCGCGCCAACGGCCAGGCCTTCGGCCCCGACGGCCGCCTCTACGCCGTCGCCACCGGCACGCAGCAAATCCTCGCCTATGACGACGCCGGCAAAGCCACGGTCATTGCCACCGAAATCGCCGGCAACGACCTCGTCGTCGCGCACAACGGAAATATCTACGTCACGAATCCCCCCGGCCGCACGAGCCCCGACCCGAGCCGCGTCTGGCTCATCAAACCCGACGGCACCAAACAGATCGTGGACTCGGGCGGCCTGAAATACGCCAACGGCCTCGCGCTCTCGCCGGACCAGTCGCTGCTCTACGTCGCCGACTACCAATCCCACTGGGTTTACAGCTACGTCGTGCAACCCGACGGCACGCTCGCGCACAAACAGCGTTATTATCACCTCCACGAGCCCGACACCGACGACCAAGCCTACCCCGACGGCCTCAAAGTCGATCGCAACGGCAACCTCTGGGTCGCCACGCGCCTCGGCCTCCAAGTCTGCGACCAAGCCGGCCGCGTAAACGTGATCATCCCGACGCCGAACGGACGCTGCACGAACCTCGTCTTCGGCGGCGAAAAATTCGACACGCTCTACGCCACGTGCAACGAGCGAGTCTACCGCCGCAAACTCAACGTGACCGGCGCCAACGCCTGGGCCGCCCCGCTCAAGCCCGCCGCGCCAAAGCTCTGAAGTAGCGGCGCTCTCGGACTCGCTTTCGGGGACCGCGCACCAGCCGTAGCGGCGGGCGTCCCTGCCCGCCGGCCCGCCGCGCCCCCCGCATCGACTTCAGCCCCCCTCGCAAATTTCGTCACCTTCCGCGCCCAAGCAAGTCGCTCCGCGTCGCCGCAAGGCGCAAACCCATCGTCAACCTCGACCGGCTCCAAGCGCTTGAACCGCGCCGTCACATCGCTACCGTATCTCTAATGAGCAAAGCCGAAATTCTCGCCCGCGCCACGTCATGTATCTAAAACAAATCATGCTCAAAAGCTTTCGGTGCTTTGACGCTCTCATCGTCGATCTGCACCCGCGCCTAACCGTGCTGGTGGCCGAAAACGCCGGGGGCAAGACCTCTGTCCTCGACGGCATCGCCAAGGGCCTAGCCGCGTGGAACACTTATCTTGACTCAGCCGAACAACGGCTGCCGCAGTTCACGTTGGACGACGATGATCTGCGCGTCACTCCCGCCACAAACAACCGCGGTCGCGAGGTCGCCAAGCTGGCCGACGCAACCTATTTGGCGCTAAAAATGGACAATCGAGGCACTGCGCTTGCTTGGGACCTCGTGCACAAGCTAAACGACGAAATTCTGGTGACCCGCGAATATGGCGAGGCCCAACTCAAGTTTCAGGCGAACTTGCTCCGCGATACTCTCCACGACGCCGATGAGGAGGTTCCGGTGGTGCCCGTGTTCGCCTACTACGGTATCCACCGTGGCCACGTTACCCAAGAGATTCCTGACCGCATCCACGAGCCCAAGGCCGACTACAGCCGTCGCCTCGCCGCCCTGGTTGACGCGCTTACGCCCAACCTGCGTGAGTTCAGTGAGGTCATCCGTTGGTTCAAGGAAGCCTCGCTCGACGAACTCCAGTGGAAAGAAGCCCATGCCGAGGGCCAGCTCGCGCCTGGGGAAAGCGCTGAACGCTACGACGGTGCGCTTCCCCACGTTCGCACCGCATTCGAGGCAGTCCTCGGCGACCACGTGAGCAACCCCCGCATTGACCGGATCACGAAGAAATTTACCGTCGATTTTAGGTCTGACAACGGGACGTTGACTCCGTTGCGCTTCGATCAGCTCAGCCAAGGCTACGCCTCGGTCCTGGCCTTGGTGTTGGACCTCGCCCAGCGCCTCGCTGTCGCCAACCCCTTGTTCAACACTACCACGGAGCACGACATCCGCGAGGGCACGGACGAGATTATCAATCCTCTGGCCGCCCCCGCAGTCGTGCTCATCGACGAGGTGGACCTACACCTGCACCCAACTTGGCAACAACGCGTGCTTGGAGACCTGATGCGTGCTTTCCCCGGCACCCAGTTCATCGTCACCACCCACAGCCCGCAGGTGCTCACGACCGTCCGCAAGGAACACATCCGCGTGCTTATCCGGGAAACGACCGCCGAAAAGCCCGAAGGCCAGTGGGTCGCCAAAATGCCAGAGCATAGTCCTCTCGCGCAGGAATCGGCCGATGCGCTTGCTTTTATTATGGGCACCAATCCGCGCCCTCCTCTACCACTCATCGCCGACTTGCACGCCTATGAGCAACTCGCCCGCGCTGGGCAGGCCAATACCAGCGAAGCACGTGCCGTTCTTGAGCGACTGACCGCCGACGGCTTCGAGTTTAGCCAGGCCGACTTGGACCTCTTCACGTTTCTCGCTGCCCAAAAGGCCAAAAAGGAGGGCGGGCGCCGTGGTTGAGCTGGCCCATATCCTCCCCGAGCCTCCGTCTCTCACTGCTCACCGCAACACATTCCCCACCGGGCCATGGGAAACCTTGCCGACTGCTCCTGAAAAATCCGATTTGCGTCATCAACTGAATACGGAGCAAGACGGCCTCTGTATTTACTGCGAATCCCACCTCGATCAGGACGATGGGCACGTCGAGCACATCGTTGCTCGGTCGGCTCAGTCCGCCCTCATCTTTGTCTACACCAATCTCGTCCATAGTTGCTCCTCTGGGGCTCACTGCGGACACGCCAAAGGCAGTCTCGCCTTACCGATCGAACCACGCGTCGGTTGCTCGGATTCCTTTCAGCTTTCGTTTGTGACCGGGCAATTGCTCGCGGACCGTCAGCTCAGCCCAACCAATAAGCTGCGCGCCATCAGATCTATTGAGGTGCTCGGCCTCAATCGCGACACCGGGCTAGTCAGACAACGCCAGCAACAAGCCCAGACAGTTTGTGCTTTGGCCCGGGCTTCCCTCAACGATGTCGATGACTACCTGCGCACTGCCCCTTTCCGCTGGAGCCTCAGACGCCTCGTCGCCTGATCGACCCGGAAATGCCGAGGGGGAACGCCGAGGGAGTCAGGAACGCCGAGGGGAAATGCCGAGGGGGTTTTTACTCTTAATGTCAGCCGCGCGCTTTCGCTCGCAACAGGGCAACAGGGCGAACGCACCCGTGCGGAGGCCCATCGAGTCGGACTCGACGTTCGACTCTACTACGCCAAGCACACGACAAATACCGTCGTCCTTGACGACTCGCGCAGACCGCCGACCCTTGCCGCGCCATGCCTGACCCGACCGCCGTCATCACTGCACAACTCCGGCGTCGGCTGGACGCGCCGCAGTTCAGCCCGTTCATCATCGTGACCTCGGATGGGGCGCGGCACGAGGTGCCGAGCCGCAACCACCTCACCATCACGCGGCTGTTGCGGCGGGTGGAGCTGGAGCACGACAGCGGAGACGTGGAGGAAATCAACCCGCTCCACATCACTCGAATTGTCGTCGCTCGCCAGCCTGGGCGGGTGGTGTAGGAGGGGGCGGGGGCAGGTCGGTATGAACCGGCGAGGCAGGTGACAGGCAGACCGGAGTGAGGGAGGTGACACCCAACGAGGCCATGTCCCGGCCAACTACCATTGAGCGAACGGCGAGGGGGCCCGCAAGGTTGAGCCGGAGGTGGTGGCAGGTGGTGGCGCAGGTCGCGGGAGCGTCGATGGCCGCCAACGCGGCGCCGCAGACCGATTTCGGCGGGCAGGGACGCCCGCCGCTACGCTGAGGCCCGCGCGCTGCGCCGCGCTTTCGCGGCGAGCGGCGCGACGCAGGTTGCGCGACACGTCATGCGCGGCGCTCGGAGCCCGGCCGCGGGGCGCACAAAAAATCTGCGAACCGAATTCGGTTCGCAGATGAGGGTGGCGCTTGCGGCATCGGCGGCGGGGTTGCCGTAGCGGAGTCGTCGGCGGTTCGTCGGCGTGGGCTGTTCGTTGTCGTGGGTGTCAGTGGCGTCGCGGCGGATTCGGCGGGGTCGGCGACCCCGCCCTACAACCGGGCGGGCGCGCTTCAGAGCGAGTTCAGGAAATCCAGCAACTGCTGGCGCGAGGCGTTCGACGAGGCGGCGTATTTGTTGGCGGAGCCTTGCGCTTCGCCGGCGTGGGCGCGGATGGCGGCGTCGATCGTCGTGGCGCGGCCGTCGTGCAGCCAGGTCGGGCGTTGGCGCAGGCCCCAGAGCGGCGCGGTGCGCATCTCGCGCGGTCCCGCCGTGCCTTGCGCGATGCCGTCGCCGAGCGCGCCCATGTCGTGCAACAGCAGATCGGAGTAGAGGCCGACGGGCTTCTCGCTCAGCGCGGCGATGGCGTGGCGGCCGGTCGTCATCGTGGGCGTGTGGCACGCGGCGCAGTCGAGCGAGGCGAAGAGGCGTTCGCCCGCGAGCACGTTGGGCGTAATCGGGCCGCGGGCGGGCGGGGCGAGCAGGCGCATGAAATCCGCCGCGCGATCCGTGTCGGACTTGCCGTCGGTCGGATCGGTTTGGTCCTCGATGTCGGCGACGCGGTCGAATTGCGCCAGGAGCGCGGTGTTGCCGTTGGGGGCGTTTTCCGTGGGGAAGAAGCGGTTAGTGATGCCCATCTCGTTGAGGTAGGCGTCGCCGGCGAAGGCGAGGAGCGTGGCCTGTTGCGCTTTCCAGCCGAAGCGGCCGATGCGGTTGTCGCCGCTCACAACGTCCTGCACGACGGAGACCTTGCCGGCGATGCCGGCGGGTTTCGCGCGGAGCGTGCCGAGCGTGATCGTGGCGTCGGGGATGGCCTCGATCAGGCCGGCGCCGAAGAGCGGCGTGGTCACGCGGCGCGCGACGGTGTTGGCCTCGGCGGGGATGACCTCGCGGATGCGTCGGTCAATCGAGCGGGCTTGCAACAGCGAGCCGCCCTGCGCCGCAAGCGGATCGAAAACGCCGTCGACGGTGCGGCCGAAGCGCGTGACGGTGCGGTTGCTCGCGCCGCCGACGCCGCCCGCGCTGTGGCAGGCGACGCACGAGACGTCGTTGAAAATCGGCCCGAGGCCCGTGGCGGCCGTCTCGACGTGCGTGAACTCCGCGCTGCCCTCGATGAAATCGGCGAGCTGCGCGGCGGTGAGGCCGGGCAGGGCGCGCGAGTTCGCGGTGGGTGCGGGCGCGGGAGTCGGTGTCGGGGCGGGAGCGGGGGCGGGAGCGGGGGCGGGAGCGGGAGCGGGAGGCGGCGGGGCGATTTGCGGCGGCCCGCCGCGCGGTGGTTGCGCGAGCGCGGCGAGGGCGGAGACGAGGAGCAGCGAAACGCGGAGCAAGGCGGGGACCGTGGTGGGAGTTTTCATGATTTTTTGGGATCGGACGTTTTCTGGAGCGACGGAGGGAGCGGACGGTGCGCGGAGGATCGCACGGCGGCGTTAAGCGCGTGTGTCGCGGGGCGGAGAGTTTTGTTAAGGGCGTGTAAGGACGCGGCGGCGCGCTTGCGCGGCGACGGCACCGCCGCACTGTGGCCGCATGGCCGATTTCGCGGGCGCGGGCGCGCCCAGTTTCTACGAGCAACTCGTCGCGCTCGAACGCGCGGGGTGCGCGTGCGTGCTCGTGACGCTCGTCGAGGCGCGCGGCAGCGTGCCGCAGGACGCCGGCGCGAAAAT
Organism: Verrucomicrobiota bacterium; assembly: GCA_041165185.1. Lineage (GTDB taxonomy): Bacteria > Verrucomicrobiota > Verrucomicrobiia > Opitutales > Opitutaceae > JBEANZ01. The sequence goes on from JBEANZ010000612.1 coordinate 11,844, forward strand.
GCTCGTCACCGCCGCCGGCCGCCACGCCGGCACGGTCGGCGGCGGACGCGTGGAGGCGCGCGCCGTGGCCGTCGCGCAGGAAATGCTCGCGGCACACACCGTCGCCCCGCGCCTCGTCGCGTGGACGCTGAAGGGCGACGTGGGCATGACCTGTGGCGGCGCGGTGAAATTTTATTTCGAGCCGCATCCCGGCGGCGGCGCCGCGTGGACCGTTGCGATTTTCGGCGCGGGGCACATCGCGCAGGCGCTCGTGCCGGTGCTCGCGCCGCTCGCGTGCCGCGTGGCGGTCTTCGACCCGCGCGGCGAGTGGCTGGAAAAAATCGCGCCCGCGCCGAACGTCACCGCCCGCCGCGCCGACGATCTCGCGGCCGAGATCGACGCGCTGCCGGCGGACGCGTTTCTGCTCTGCATGACGCAGGGGCACACGACGGACCGGCCGATCCTGCGGCGCGCGCTCGCGGAGAAAAATTTCCCGTTCATCGGCGTGATCGGCAGCGCGGCGAAGGCGGCGGTGCTCCGCCGCGAACTGATCGCGGAGGGGATCGCGCCGGCGCGGGCGGCGGGGTTTCACTGTCCGGTCGGCCTCGACTTCGGCAGCAACCACCCGCCCGAGATCGCGTTGAGCATCGCGGCGCAGTTGCTGACCGAGCGAGATCGGCGCGCAAAAAAGCGGGATTGAGCCGGCGCGAAATCCTCCCCCTACTGCCGCCCGCGTTTCGCGTTTCCTCCTCCCCTCCCCTTCCTCCTCCACCGTCCCGCCGCCGTTTTCGCCATGAAGAAATTCCTCCTCGGTCCCGCACTTGCCGCCCTCGCGATGTTCATGTGGGGCTTCATCTACTGGGGCACGCCGCACCACCTACCCTATCGCGCGCTCAACGCGGTGCCCGACCAGGGCGAAACGGCGGCCGCCATCGGCAAACTGTTGCCGGCCTCGGGCGCCTATCTGTTGCCGAACCCGACGCTCGGGGAGGAAAAAATGCAGGCGCTCTCCTCGCGCGGCCCCATGGTCGAGGTGCACATCACGAAGGAGGGCTTCGGCTCCGCCGACATGGGCAAGACGATGGCCGTCGGCTATGCGCACGCCTTCACGATCGCGGTGGTGCTCTCGGTGATCCTGTGCGCGATGAGCAAGGTGTTTGTGGCCTGGACGTGTCGCGTGAAATTCAGCGCGCTGCTCGGCCTGCTCGTCGGCGTGTGCGATCTGGGCCGCGCGGTGTGGTGGCACCACGGGCTCGGTTGGACGCTCGGGCAGGCGTTTTACGATTTCACGATGTTTGTGATCGCGGGGCTCGTGCTCGCGAAATTC
>JBEANZ010000613.1:0-19455 GCA_041165185.1 Verrucomicrobiota bacterium
TGTCGCGCGCGAGCGTGCCGAACGCATCGGTGGCGATCACGTCTTTGATGTTTCGCGCGATGCGCTTCTCGTTAATCGCCATCTCGGCCGCGCTCATCTCGCGGTCGGCGCCGACGCGGAACGCGTCGAGCTTGATGGCTTCGCCGGCGGAGGTGGCGGTGGTCGCGCTCGTGGCGGGCGACGCTGGGCGACCGAATGATTGCAGCGTGATCTCGAGCGGGACGGAGGAGGTTTTTAGTTCCACGCTCTCCGGCGTCATGCCCGTGTAGCTCACGCGCAGCCGCACCGCGCCGGCGGGCAGGCCCGCGAGCACGAACTCTCCCGCCTCATTCGTGAGCGTCTCGATCGCGGTGCCCTCGACGGCGACGCGGGCATTGCGGAGGTAGGCCCCGCTCGCGGCGCTTTTCACGCGGCCGGTGACGACGGCCTCGGCGGCGGCGGCGACAAATGTCGGACCGAATGCGAAGACGGCAAGCAACAGGACGGCGACCAGTGAGCGGGGGAATTTCATGCGCGCGCGACGGTTGGGCGCGCGGCGGGGGGCGTCAAACGCGCAGGCGGGCGGTGGTTGTAGGGCGGGGGCGCCGACCCCGCCGAAACGATCTCCGCTGCGCCGCTGCTTGACCGAATTCACATCGGTGCTGCCGCACAACGGCGGGGTCGGCGACCCCGCCCTACAACGGCATCTACCGAAACGCGTTCCACTCGGGCGTCGCGTAGTGCTCTACGAGGGCGGCGAGTTCGTCTTCGTTCAAGTCGGGCCACGCGGTCGGAATGGCGGGCGTGGCGAGCGTCGTGGCGAGCGCGGCGACGAAATCGTCGTGAAACTTTTCCCAGTCGATCGTGACGCCGAGGGCGGGGCGCCAGAGGGAGCCTTGGAAGAGGAGGCCGTGTTTGTTGCGCTTCTGCGCGGCGCCGGCGATTTTTTCGCCGGTGGCGGTGTGGACGACGTCGTAGATTTCGGCGCGTTGGAAACACACGCCGGCCGGGCCGGCGTCAGCGCCGTCGGCGGTGAGATCGCGCGTGGGTTTTGTGGCGGCGGGGATGTGTTGCGCGCGGAGGGCGGCGGCGAGGGCTTCGTGGATTTCGCGGTAGCTCTGAGTGGCGGGGCGCTCCTCGAGCGGGTGACCGCGCGGGATGACGAGCGCGAACGTCCAGTCGTCGCGATGGTCAACCACGCCGCCACCGGTCGCGCGGCGGCAGAGATCGACGCGGAGATCGGCGGGGAGCTGGGTGTGGACGAAGGCGAGTTTCTGCGAGTAGCCGAACGTGAACGCGGGGCGGTGCCAGCCGTAGTGGCGGAAGCGCGGGGCGACGCGCGGGTAGCGCTGGAGGAGGAGAAAATCCGTCGCCATGTTTTCGGCGGCGCCGGCGGTGCGGGGCGGGAGGATCTCGAGGTTCATGGCGAGCACCCGGAAAAATTGGCCACAAAAGGCTCAGAAGGCACAAGAAAATGCCGGGAAAAATTTTGCGAATTCCACTCGCTCACGCTCGCAGCTACGAGGCGATGGGCCCGCGGCTGGGATGAGACCCGATTGCGCGCGCGGTCTCGCGCGCGGCGCGGCGTTCTGATCCGGCGGCGCGGCGGCGGGGCCGCTCACTGGCGCGCGTAGGTCAGGAGCGTGAACGTGTCCTTGAAATAGGTGTTCGGGTAAAACGGCGCGATGCTCGTCTTGATCGGCTTGGCGGGATCGGCGGTGCCTTCGGCGGTGACGAGGTAGATGCGCTTGGTCTTCGGATCGAGGGCCATGGTGCGCGCGTAGGGGCGCGTGGTCGCGGCTTCGGCGAGCTTGTAGGTGTCGGCGTCGATTTGGTCGATGATGACGAGCGTGCCGTCGAAGCCGTTGGCGGAGTAGATTTTTTTCGTCTCGGGATCGAAGATGATGGTGTCGTTGCCGCCGCCGATGGCGGGATGCGCGACGATTTTGCCGGTGGCGGCGTCGAGCACGAGGAGCGAGGGATTCGTGCCGCGCGTGGAAACGAAGATGCGTTTCGTCGCGGGATCGTAGGCGAGGCCGTTGGGGAGCACGTAGCCGGTGACGGGCCACTCGACGGTGATTTTGCGGGCGCGAGCGTCGATGCGGATGACCTTGTTGCGATCGCGGAGCGCCATGAAGTAGTTGCCGTTTCCGTCCGGCGCGGCGCCTTCGAGCTTCTCGCTGTCGACGCTCATCATGCCGGTGAGCTTGCCGGTCTTCGCGTCGACGAACGCCGCGCGCTTGCTATCGCCCATCGTGACGAGGAGCTGCTTCGTCACGGGATCATAGAAGGCGTTGTCGGCGTCGTCGCCGAGCTTCACGCGCTCGAGCGTCTTCAGGGTCGAGAGCTGGAAAATCGTGAGCGAGCCGTCGGTGTTGGTGACGTAGCCGCGGTCAAACTCGGGGACGAGCGTGGTGGCGTTGCCGGCCTTGGTGTTCTCGATGACGCCGGTGATTTTTTCCTGTTTCGCGTCGTAGATGAGGACGCCGTCGTCGCGGCGCGCGATGTAGAGCACGTCGCGCGAGCTGTCGAAGCAGAGGTAGTCCCAGTTCGGGAGCGAGGAGCTCGGGATGGTGAGCGCATTTTCGAGCCGGTAGAACGGTGCGGCGGCAACGGTGGCGACACCGAGGATCAGGGGCAGGGCACGGAGCAGACGGCGCATGGTGGGGAGCGGTGGTGTGGCGAGGCGGCACGCAGGCTACGCGGGAATTCTGACCGGAGCATGAAGGCGGGCTGAAAATAATTTCACCCCGGTGGGCGCGCGATGGCGGCGGGGCGTGGTTGCGCGCGGCCGGGTAACTGAAACACCCTCCGGTCCCTGGCCCGCGCCGCAGCGTCTTGCCGACGCTCCGTCTCCTCCTCTCGCCCGCATGAAGCTCCTCCTCGCTGTTCGCCTCCTCGTTCTCCTCCCGCTCACCGTCGCGCTTGGGGGGCGCGCGCAAACGCCCGCCTCCTCCACGCCCGCCGCGAGCGCGGCAAACGGCACCGTCGCCGGCACCGTGGTCGATGCGGCGGGCGGCAAGCCGGTGGAGTTCGCCACCATCGCCGTGAAAAACAAAACCGACGGCCGCACCCTCCGCGCGGGCGCGACGGATGCGAAGGGGGCCTTCGACTTCGAGGGCCTGCCCGCCGGCGACTACACGCTCGTCTACGCGGTCATCGGCGGCGCGCGCGAGGCGAGCGTGGCGTTCACGCTCGACGCCACGCACCGCACCGCGCGGCTCGGCCCGCTCGCGCTCGGCGCGGCCGATGCGCCCGTGCAGCTCGCAAAGGTCGAGGTCGCCGCGCGCCAGGAGGCGTTCCACAATTCGATCGACCGCAAGGTCTACCTCGTCGGCAAGGACCTCACGAGCGTCGCCGGCTCGACGAGCGATTTGTTGCAAAACGTCCCGTCCGTGCAGGTCGACATCGAGGGCAACGTCAGCCTCCGCGGCGACGCCAACGTCCTCATCCTCATCAACGGCAAGACCTCGACCATGATGGGCCGAAACCGCGCCGCCGTCCTCGAACAGATGCCCGCCGACGGCATCGAGAAAATCGAGGTCATCACCAACCCCTCCGCGAAATACAAACCCGACGGCACCGCCGGCATCATCAACCTCGTGCTCAAGAAAAAGGCCGACCTCGGCTCCTCCGGCAGCGTGCGCCTCGCCGCCGGCAACGCCCGCCGCTTCAACGCCAACGTCTCCCTCAACCATCCGTTCGGCAAATCCACCCTCTTCGCCAGCGCCGGCGTCCGCCAGGACGACCGCCCGCGCGCCGTGCAGGACGACCGCTCGCACGTCGACGCCGCGACCGGCGCGTTTGTCGCCACCGCGCAGCGCACGACCGAGGATTCGCGCCCGCTCTCGCGCATCGCGCAGGCCGGCCTTGACTACAAGCTCGACGACAAGACCAAGCTCGGCGGCAACGTCCGCTACAACTTCCGCGATTTCCGCCGCACCTCCGCCGTCTCCAACCTCTCGCGCAACGCCGCCGGCGCCCTCACCGGCGACTTCGATCGGCTGCGCACCGACCTCGAGTGGGAGAAGGACCTCGAGTTCACCGCCAAGCTCCAGCACGCGTTCGCCGCCGAGGACCGCGAGCTCACCGTCGAGGTCCGCCGCGGCCGCACCGGCGAGCAGGAGGACAACCGCTACCTCAACATCTATCGCACGCCCGCGCGCGCGCCCGCCCTCGACTTCACGTTGATCCAACACACCGAGACCAGCACCGAGACTTCCGTCGACTACGTCCACCCGCTCGGCGACGACGCGAAACTCGAGACCGGCTACAACGGCCAGCTCGCCACCACCGACCTCGATTTCCACGGCAGCTTCCTCAACGCCGCCGGCGCCAACCTCCCCGATCCCACGCGCACCAACCGCTTCCTCTACGACGCCGCGATCCACGCCTTCTACGGCACCTACGCGCACAAGCTCGGGAAATTCGGCGCGCTCGCCGGCCTCCGCTTCGAGCACGCCGTGATCGACACGAACCAGCTCACCGCGCGCCTCACCGGCTCGCACTCCTACGATCGATTCTACCCGAGCCTCCACACCAGTTATGATCTCAGCGCCACGCAGCAGCTCCAGTTCAACTACAGCCACCGCGTCCACCGTCCCGAGGGCGACGACCTCAACCCCTACCCCGAATATCAGGACCCGTTCAACCTCCGCGCCGGCAACCCCAAGCTCGTCCCCGAGGACATCCACTCCCTCGAAGCCGGCTGGCAGCATCACAAGGACGACACCACCTACCTCGCGACCGTTTACTACCGCCGCCGCTACCACGGCCTGACGACGGTCACGCGCTACCTCGACGCCGTCACGCTCCTCACCACCAAGGAAAATCTCGGCGCCAGCCGCTCCGGCGGCCTCGAACTCGGCGCCAACACCCGCCTCCGCGATCGCGTTGCCCTCAACTTCAGCGCCAACGCCTACCGCCACGAAATCGACGCCGCCAACCTCGGCTTCGGCGCACGCCGCACCGCCTTCGCGTGGGACGCCAAGCTCAACGCCAACCTCGACGTCACCAAGACCACGCTCCTCCAGCTCAACACCAGCTACACCGCGCGCCGCCTCACCCCGCAGGGCTACCGCCACCCCACCGCCGTGCTCAACCTCGGCGCGCGCCACAACCTCGCCGACAAAAAGACCGCCGTGATCCTCACCGTGTCCGACGTGTTCGCCTCGCTGCGCGAACGCACCCGCATCGACACCCCGTTGCTGCATCAGGACATCACGCGCCGCCGCAGCTCGCGCATCGCCTACCTCGGTCTCGTCTACAACTTCGGCAAGCCCGCGAAAAAACCGAAGAAGGACGACCTCCAGTTCGACAACGCGCTTTGATCCGACAGCGCGCGCGACCACCCAAAGGCCGAGAGGCCGAGAGCCACGATAGTGCGCGGGCGGGCCGGCGGATTTCCACTCGCTCACGCTCGCGGCTACGAAACGGCTACGAAAGGACGGACGCGGCGAGTCTTGTGTCGGCACAACAAAAAGTCCGCACCACGTGGCCTGTGGCATGGGTGACGTGGCACGGGCGTTCCCGCCGGTGTCCGCGCGACCGATCTCGCGGGCGGAAAAACCCGTGCCACCCCCGACCCTCTACGAAACGCCTCCGGGCCGTAGGGCCGCCGCTTGTCGGCGTGCCGTCGCGCTCTGCGCCCGAAAATAAAAATGGATGTCCGCCATCGCTCGCACCTGTGCGGCGCGACGGCACGGCGACGAACGCCGGCCCTACAAGAAACCAATCGCGGTGGCCCAACAGCCTCCCGCCCGCCCGCCCGCCTACCGGACGGGCCCGAAGACCGCCACCGTGCGATACGCGATCCGCACGGTGCCGCCGGATTGGTGGCGCTCGAACAACGCCCGCAGCCGCGCCTCCGTCGCCGCAAAATTCGCGTCGCCCCGCTTCGGCATGAACGAATTAGATCCCACCCGTCGCAGCAGGCCCGCGAAGTCGACGACCTGCGCGTTGGGCCACGCCACCGTCTCCCCGCCGCCGCCGGGAAAAAGCACGTTGTCCGTCTGCGCGCCGACCGAGCTCGCCATGATTTCCCGCGTGCCCGTGCCGCACGCGCGCATCAGCGCGACGAAGTCCGCGACGAACGCATCCGTCTCGTCGTGGTTGTTCCACACGAGCGCCGCGCTCCCGCCCGGCCGCAGGATGCGCCGCCACTCGAGCCGCGTCGCCTCGGTGTTGAACCAGTGCAACGCCTGCGCGCAGAAAATCGTGGCGACGCTTCCGTCCGCCAGCCCTGTCGCGGTCGCGGTGCCGTTCACGCTCGTGAAGCCCGCCGCGCCGCCGAGCAGGTGCTCCGCCGTGCGCCGCATGTCGTCGCCGGGCTCCACGGCCGCCACGCGCAACCCGCGCGCGAGCAGCGCCCGCGTAAAAATCCCGGTGCCCGAACCCACGTCGGCCACGGCGTCGCCCGCCCGCAGGCCAAACCGCGCCAACAGAAAATCGACCAGCGCCGCCGGGTAGTCCGGCCGGCCGCCGGCGTAGTCGTCGGCGCGATCTTGAAAGCGTCGGATCGGTTCGGCGGGATTCACCGGCGGCCTTCGTTCAGCTCATGGCCTTGAGCGCGATGAGCGCGAGCGTGACCGTGATCGCGCCGCCGATGCGCGTGGCGATCTGGGCGAAGGGCATCATCTGCATCCGGTTCGCGGCGGTGAGGATCGCGACATCGCCGGTGCCGCCCTGGCCCGAGTGGCAGGCGTTCACGATGGCGGCCTCGATCGGGTAGAGTTTCACCCATTTGCCGACGAACCAGCCGGTCGTCATCAGCGTCGCCACCGTTGCGATGATCGTGATCAGGTTGGCCGGATGCAGTGCGGCCATGAGTTTGTCCCACGGCGTCAGGGCCACGCCGATCGCGAAGAGCAGCGGGTAGGTGACGGCGGTGCGGAAAAATTTGTAGACGATGCCCGCGCCGTGCTGGAGCGAGGGCGGGACGCCGAAGCACAGCTTCACCGCCACGGCGAGGAACAGCATCACGACCGGCGCCGGCAACCGAAAGGTCTCGGGCGGCAGCGTGTTGGCCGCGACGCCCACGAGATAGAGCGTGATCGCGATGCTGGCGCCGGCGGCGATCTGGCTCACGTCGATGTGGCCGGTGATTTCCTCCTGCTGCGGCCGGAGATCGTCGGACTCGCCGGGCTGGAGGCGGCCCTCGCCGGTGAGATGGGGAAACCGCTTGCCGACGAAATTCAGCGCGCCCGAGAGGAGAATCGCCGTGAGGCTGCCGAACATCACCGGCGGCAGCACGCGCGCGAACTCGTCGCCCTGTTTCAGATGGAGAATCTCCGCGTAGCCCGTCGAGAGCGGCAGCGCGCCCTCCCCCACCCCGCCGCCCATGATCGGGACGACGATGTAGAAAAACGTGTGCTTCGCGCCGAGCCCGAGCAACGTGCCCACGCCCACGCCCACGCCCGCCGCGACCACGGAACCGACGGCGAGCGGCACGAAGATTTTCAGGAACCCGCGGATGAGCACCGTCCGATCCATGCTGAGGATCGAGCCGACGATGATGCACGCGATGAAGAGATAGAGGAAGTTGGTGCCCTTGGTGAAATCCGTCGTCGTCTGCACGATCACCTTTGGCAGCCAGCCTTGGAAAACGAGAAACGACGGGATGAACGTCGCAAAAATCGCCGCGCCGCCGATGTCCTTGACGAACGGAATCCGTTTCCCGATCTCCGCGCAGACGAAACCGCCGAGCGCGAGCACCGCGAGCATCGTGCAGACGTCGAGCGGCGACTTGCCGGCGGCCGGGAATTTCCCCGTCCACACAAAGGCCCCGAGCAACACCCCGAGAATCACCGCGATCGGCACCGGGAGGATGCCGAGGCGCAACTCCATGAGTTTCCACCAGCCGTGCGGCCAGAATTTCTCGGGGGTGGGTAAAGGGGACGACGGGGCGGGAGCGGGGGGCATGGGAAATTTACTCTGCGGGCCGCGCCTGAAATCCGCCTGAAGCGCGGCTGAACGGTGATTAAGAAGCGTCGCCGCGCCCGCGGCACCGGACTAAAATCCCTGCTGCCAACCGACGTAGGTCCGCAGGGAAACGCGCGATGCGCCGTGGTTGTGCAGTTCGCGGCCGAGACCGAGCAGGAGTTGCGAATCCTCCCCGGTCACGATGCGCGCGCCGGTGTTCACCATCACCCGGCTGCGATCGAGCGCCACCGCGGCTTCGCCGACCAGTTCTACGCCGATGCTGAATTTCTTCGCGACATCCTTGCGCACGATGAGGCCGTAGTTCCAGGCACCGTCGGACTTCGACGGAGCGGACCAGCCCGCAGAGACGCCCACCGCCAGGTCGCCGGCCTCCTTCTCGGCGCGGACATCGAACGAAAGCGTGTTTTCGTCGGCCACGAGGCCTTTCCGCACCGACCGCGAACCGGGGTTGCGAAACTCAAATGCCGGCGACACCGCGAAATCGAGCCCATCCTTCTTCGCTTCGAGCAGCCGCCACTTGGCCGTGACGGTGGAGTTGCCATAGCCGCTGCGCTGCGCCCGCCCCGACGCGCGCGCGCTGATCCAAGCGGCCTCGTAGCCAACCTCGACGTTGGGCAGAAGCCCGTAGTTCAGCTCGAAAGCCGGCAGCTCATTGACCCGTTCACCCGTGCGGCGCTCCGACACCCAGCCGGGGATAATCTCGAGATGCTTCGTCTCCACGATGTCCGGATCGCCAGTGAGAAACGGCGGACCGGCAAACAGCGCAGCCGTGAGGGAGAGAAACAAGCCGAAGAAGGGAAGCGGAGCACGCATCGTGGTTAGGGTAGGCTGCAGACGGTGTGATTTCACGTCGCCCGTCCCGCAACTGAAGTTTTCCTGCGCGCGGCGGTCGTCGCGCGGCGCCGAAGAAAGCTCGCCGCGCCCGTCCACGCGAGCAGCGGCACGGCGAGCGTCGCGAGCAACAGGACGATTTTGACCGGCCAGCCGCCGATGGCGCCGATGTGAAACGCCATCATCCAGTAGTAGAGCCGAAAGCCCGCTGGCGCCTCCGCGTAGGGCTGCGACCGGAGCACGCGCCCCGTCGCACCGTCGCACCACACGTAGGAACGCGCGGTCGCGTGCGGCGCATCGGCCGCGATGGCGTAGGCGGCGACCACGCCGTTTTTCGGCAACGGGATGAAGGTCTCGCGCGCACCGGGCATCAGCGCCGCCACGCGATCCGTGAGGGCGTTGAAACCCCCGAACGGCGCTGCGGGACTCGCCGGCACGGGCAGCGGCGTTTTCGCGGAAAACGTGAGCGGGTAGAGCGCCGCCCGCACCGAATCGAACGCGATCGGCAGGCTCGTCGCCGCGCACGCCAGCAACACGAACGCGGCGAAAATGCCGACGGTCTTGTGCAGGTTAAGGTTCCACGGGCGGCCCGTGAGGCGGAGGTTGAATGTGACACCCGCGACGAGCGCGCGGCGCGTCGCCGGCCACCAGAGCAGCACGCCGGTCGCGAGGAGGCCCGCGAAGATCAGCGCGAAGGTGCCGTTGATGTTCTCGCCGAGGTTCGACGGCGCAAAGCCGAGATACTTGTGCAGCCCCTCGATCCAGCCGTAGCCCTCACCGTAGCGCGCGCGCAACCCTAGCACCGCGCCCGTGTGCGGATCGAGGTGCACGTAGCGCTTGTCCTTGAAATAGACGAGAACCGGCGCCGTCGGATCGCCGTAGAAGCGCACGCTCTCCAGCTCGGCGGCGGGATTCGCGACGCGCGCGCGCGCGACGAGTTCGTCGGCAGTGAGCCGTGTCGCGCCCGCGGGCACGACGAAGCGCGCCGTGTCGAGTGGGCGCTCCAGAGTGCTGCGGAAAATCAGCGCGGCGCCCGTGAGCGCGATGAGAATCAGGACGAGTCCCGTAGTGAGCCCCGCCCACAGGTGCAGCGGGAGGAGACGTTGGCGGAGGGCGAGGCGCACGGCGACGGACCGGAAGGCGGTTCACCCACCTAGTCGAGCAGGGCGCGTTGGCGGCGCGCCGCGTCGGGCGCGAGCGGCAGGTAAACCTCCGTCGCCGCGACCGCCTGCTGCCCGGCGGGGCTCAGCACGTAGTCGAGAAACGCCTTCGTCTTTGCGTCGAGCGGCGCACCGGGCCGGCGGTTGACGCAAAGGTAAATCGGCCGCGCGAGCGGATAGGCGCGCGACGCGACGGTCTCGCGCGTGGGCGAGACGAAGTCCGTGTCGCGGTCGGGCGCGTCCGTCGCGAGCGCGAGTGGTTTCACCTGCGGATTTGGCAAACCAAGCGTCGCGACCGCGAGGCCGTCGCGGTCGGCGGCGAGCGCGGCGAGGATTTGTGCGGCAGCGTGACGCACAGTGCCGGCGGAATTTTTCTTATCGGCGAACTCCGTCAGACGCTCCCAATTCCACTTTCTGCTGTCGCGCAGCACGGTGAGTTGGAAAAAAATCCGCGGCCCGCTGCGGGTGTCGGGCGCGAAGAGATGGATCGGACGCGCGGCCCATTCGCCGGTAAGGCCGAGGTCGCCCCAGGTGCGGAGCTGCCGCGGCGCGCCGCGCCGGCGCTCGTGGCCGAAGAGCGCGTCGAGTTGCGCGAGCGTGAGGCGGGCGAGCGGGTTGTCGCGATGGACGAAAACACCGAGCGCCGTCGTGTGACCCGCGTGCGAGACGCTGCCCGCGGCGATCTCGAGCTGCAGATGCTTGTAGCCGAGGACGTGCTCGAAGCCGTCGCGGTCGGTGCGGTTGGGCTCGCGGCCGAAGAGCGCGAGGTCGGCGGCACCGGTGTAGAGGCCCGGCATCGCGAGGCCCGTGCCGTCGAGGCGCGTCTCGATCTTGATCTCGGGATGAAGCGCGCGGAAACCCTCGATCCAGTTTTTCGCCACGCCCGCGAGCGGCGCGCTGCCCCAGAGGCGGAAGACGTTCGAGGAGTTGATCGGTGGCACGAATGGCGCGAGGCCGCCGGACTCTTCGGCGGCGCCGAGCCGCAGCGCAGTCAGTGCGAGGACAGCGATGAAGGCGCGCGAAGTCATCGAAGGCTTGAATCTTGAAACGCGGAGGGCGCGGAGAACGCAGAGGCCGGAAAAACATCGGCTAGAGTGATCGGATGCGGCCAGCCACGGAGCCTTACGCACAAAGAATCATTTTCATCACGCCTCCGCGCGCTCCGCGTCCTTCGCGTTTCAAATTCTGCCGGCTGCTTCATTTCAACTTCTCCAACTCGCCGGCGATCGCGCGTGGGTTGAGCGGCAGGAAGCCGGCGTCGCGCACGATGGCGGCTTGGCCATCGCGGCTCAGCAGGTAGCGCAGAAACTCACGCACAGGCGGCTCAATCGGCTGGCCGGGGCGGCGGTTGATGAAGGCGGGGAGGAGCCGCGTGAGCGGATAGGTCTGCTCGACGAGCGTGCGCTTCGAGACCTCGACAAACGGTCCGCCCTCGCGCGCGGCGACGGCGAGCGGCTTCACGTGCGCGCTGGCGTAGCGGAGGTTTGACACCGCGATGCCGAAGCGGTCGGCGGCGAGCGCGTCGAGGATCTGCTGGCCGTGGTCATGGATGGAGCCGTCGGGATGCGTGATGTGCGCGAATTCGCGGAGCGCGTTGTTCCAGCGGTGGCTGCCCTCCATCAGGTAGGTCTCCAGAAAAATTCCGAAACTGTCGTCGATGCGCCAGCCGTAGGGCTGGATCGGGCGGCCGGCCCAATCGCCGGTCAGGCCGAGGTCGCCCCATGTGCGGAAATTTCGCGGCGCGCCGCGGCGGTGCTCGGCCCCGAAGATCGCGTCGAGCTGCGCGAGCGTGACGCGCGTGAGCGGGTTGTCGCGGTGGACGAAAAACATCTGCGCGTAGTCGAGGTTGCGCAGGTCCACGCTGCCCGTCGCGATTTGCACGCCGAACGGCGGGTAGCCCGTCGCGCGGGTGAACGAGTCCACCGCCTCGGCGAGAATCTCTTCGCCGAGCAGCGCGACTTCACCTGCGCCCGTGAAGAGCGCGGGGATCGCCGACGAGGTGCCGTAGAGCCGCTCCTCGAAGCGCACCTCCGGATGCACGCGGCGGAAACCCTCCATCCAAAAACCGACGAGCCGCCGACGAAACGGGCGCTTGAAACTCCCGTGGCCCCAGAGTCGGATCGTGCCGGAGATTTTTTCGTCAGCACGGTAGGGCGGCAACGCCGCGAGCACCTCGGCCTCGACGCCGGTGGGGTTTTCGTTGAGCGGTGGCCGCACGAACTGCGGCGGCGTGAGCGCGCCGATCTCGGCGGCGCGCGCGGCGAGCGAAATGAAAATGGAAAACGCGGCGAGGGCGCCGCGGCTCCAAATCGGGAGTGGATTTTTCTCGGCGCGCATGGCCGGGAGCGCGGGGCGGAGGCCGCCGCCGCGCATGGCGTCACATTTTCGCCGGCGCGAAGAGCGCGCCAAAGCTCGGGATATCCTTCTGGATGTCGTGACGCAGCTTCATCGACATCGCGTAGAACTGGTCGTCGGACTTCGCGTTGGCGCCGTCGTTTTTGTAGGCGAGGACGAGCAGGCCGACGTTTTCCCCGGTCTTGTCGCGCAGCGGCGTGAGGATGACGAACTTCTTCACGGGATCCTTCGTGCGGCGCCAGCGGGGATCGAGGATGGTCACGCCCTTGACGATCACGTCGACATCGTCGGGGTCGCAGGCGTTGCCGATGCGTTCGGGGAACGAGCCCGCGAACATCGTGTAGACGTCCGCCGCGGCGCCGGGCGGGTTGCCCTGGAGCGTGACGCTGATGAGTTCAGGATGCGCGGCGAGAATCTTGTCGGCAAGAGCCTGCGCGTAGATTTTCTGCGCGGGAGCGGTCCAGTTTTTCTTTTTGACCGGCGCGGCGGCGGCGGGCGCCACGGTGTCGGCGGCGGAGAGCGCGCCAGCGGCGAGGGCGAAGGCACAGACGAGGGCGGAAAGCGTTTTCATAGGGAAAAAAGGGAGCGATGTTTCGGGGAAACTCGGGACGCGCCACGATGGCGGCGGGGCGTAAAGCGAACCTTAACCGCCACTGAATTTTGGTTCAGCGAAACGCGTTCCACCACCCGCGTCGCCGGCGGCGGCGATGGCCGCGACGGCGACGAATGCGCACCCGCGCCGGCTCATTCGATTTTCTTCAACTGCGCGCGCAGCACATCGTTCATGAGCGGAAGGTAGCGGCCCTCGCGTTGCACGCATTCCTGGCCCTCCTGGCTCAGCACGAAACGGATGAACTCCTCCGCCTTCGGATCGACGGGCTGGCCGGGGGGCTTGTTCACGTAGAAATAATACTGCCCGTAGAGCGGGTAGGTGTGGTCGTGGATCGTCTCGAGCGAACGCTCGACGTAGGGGCCGCCGTCGAAGCCTTGCACGGCGAGTTCCTTCAGGTCGGGGCTCATCGAGGCGGGCGAGACGTAATACATCGCGAGCTTGTCTTCCGCGAGCGCGCGCTGCGCCTGCAGGCTCCAGCTGTTTATTTTTCCGTCGGGCGTGATGTAGTTCGCAAACGCGCGGTAGCCCTCGGCGAACTGATCGCTGCCACGAAGCACGAGGTCGGAAAACTGCGTGGTCTGGTTGCCGCGGATCGTCTGGCCGCCGGGGTGGATCGGTTTGTTGGCCCACTCGCCGGTGAGGCCGAGCTGGCCCCACGTGCGGATGTTTTCCTCGGGGCCGCGCGAGTAGGGATACTCGGTGTGCCACACGCTGCCGACGTAGCCGCCGGTGCGCGCGCCGCCGAACACGCCGTCGAGCTGCTTCATCGAGATTTTCGTGAGCGGGTTGTCCTTGTGCACCGCGATGATGAATGCCGGCAGCCAGCCATACACGTCATACGAGCCGGTCACGACCGCGATCTCGGTGACGGGATGGTGGTAAACCTGCTCGAACGTCAGCAGGTCCATGAGGATCGCCTTGCGGCTCATCACGAGATCGGCGACGCCCGCCGAGAGCGCGGGGATCGCGATGCCGGTGGTCGGGAGATTCCACGCGATCTTCAGGTCGGGGTGGAATTTCTTGAACTCGGCTTCCCAATATTCCGCGAGGTAGCCGTCCTTGATGTAGTTGTTGCCCCAGAAACGCAGCGTGCCGGTGAGCTTCCGCTTCGGCACGTAGCGCGGCAGCGCACTGAGATCCCACTTCTTCGTGTAGCCGCCGACGGCGCCGTGGTCCTTGCGGAACTGCGTGACGTTTTGCGTCCAGATGGAAACGCCGGCGTTGGCCGGCTCGGCGGCTTTGGCGGCGTAGGAGTTTTTCGTCGCGGCGGGAATCGTGGCCATCGCGCGCGCGGCGAACTCGTTCGTGTAGAGTTCGGCGGACTTCACGTTCGCGGCGTCGCCACCGGCGCGCCAGCGGCCCTCGTCGCTCTGGTCGAAGCGCGTGGTGAGCATCGCATCGACGACGAGCCGCACGGCGTCGGGCGCAAACGTGTAATCGCCCTGCGCGTAGGTCGGGAGCGCGAGGCCGATGAGCTTGATCTCGGCGGCGCGGTCCTTGCCCGCGAAGTAAGCGGGCGGGAGCTGCGCGACGATTTCGTCGAGCGAGTGCGCGTTGAGGAAACGCAGCGCGCGCACGTAGGCGTTGACGAGCCGTTGCGCGGTGTCTGGGTGCTCCCTCAGAAACTGCGGCGCCATCAAGATCGACTGCGAGGGAAACGCGGCACCGAGCGCCCTCGCGGTGCCCTCGCGCGTCGTGAGATCGTAGAGCGTCGTGACGAGGTTGGTTTCGAGCAGCCCGGAGGTGACCGGCTCCTGAAACGTCATCACATCGAGTTTCTCCGCGCGCAGATCGCGGAGCACGGCCTCGATCCGGCCCTCTTTCGCGTGGTTGACGGACGTGTAGCCGCCCGCCGGCACGCCGGCCTGCCGCGCGAGGTAGCCGGTGAGCACGGCCTTCGACGCGTAGCCCGCGCCCTCGGCGACGACGCGGCCCTTGAAGTCCGCCGCGCTGCGCACGTGATCCTTCACGCGATTGGCGACCATGATCTTCATGGCGGGCGCGTCGTTCAACATCAGCACGGCCTTGATCGGGAAACCGTGGCGCGCGCCGAAGATCGTGTGGTTGAACCAGTGCTCGACCGCATCGACCTGCCCTTTCACGAGCGGCTCTTGGATGAGGTAGTCCTCCTTCACGAACTTCGTGATATCGACGGGCACGATCTCGATGCCCTCCTGCTTGAAATACCCGAGGCTCTCAGCGAGCCGCGTGACGACCATGTCCTCGTCGAAGCTCATCCGGACTTGGATCGGTTTGTCGGCGGCCGGGGTGGGCGCGGCGATGGCGAGCGCGCCGAGGGCGAAGGCGAGGAGTGTCGCGCGGCGCGCGGCGCGACCGAAAAATGGAAAATGGCTCATGAGTGGAAGCGGGGTCGGTTTCTTTCACGCGGACAGCGCGAGATGCCCGGAGCCCCGAAGGGGCGAAAAGTCGAAAGCCCAGGGCACCGCCCTGGGAAATATCCGTGAGAAGAAGCCAAGCCCTGAAAGGGCGTAAGCACGCGTGGGTGTCGCCCCTTCAGGGCGAAGAATAATTTTTCGACCAATTCCCGGGGCGTTGCCCCGGGCTATCGACTTGCGCCCCTTCGGGGCTGGCGGCAAAGGTGGCACCGACCGGATGGATCGCGTCGAGAACGGATCCCGCTGATTGTCATTATGAGCGCTGCGAAGAATCCAGCAGGGCGTTCGCACCTCTGAAACCGCCGCGAGAATCCAAAGGGATTCTTCGCTGCGCTCAGAATGACAGACCTTCTTCGGCACCCTCTTAGAAACACGAGAGGACTTCATTGGTGTGCGGAATTTGATTTCCCCACCGCCCGCTCAGTTCAACACCGCGCGCTCGGGCGGGATGGCGGTGGAGTTCATTTTCTTCAACTGCTCTGTCACGACATCGGCCGTGAGCGGCAGGTAGGAGCCGTCGCGCGCGACGTCCTGCTGGCCCTCACGACTGAGGATGTAGCGCAGGAATTCCTTCACGCGCGGATCGCCGCGCGTGGGCGAGAGATCGCCGCGCAGGGTGTCGATCGTGTAGTAGATGTAGATCGCGCGCGTCAGCGGGTAGGCGCGGCTCGCGACGCTCGCGGGCGTCAGTTCGACGAACGGCCCGGCGGCGGTCTCGGCGATCGCGAGCGCCTTCACACCGGGCGTCCCCTGCCCCAGCGCCGCGTAGGCGATGCCAAGCGGATCGCGGGCAAGGTCGGCGATCATCAGGGCGCGGTCAGCATATTCACGGAGCTGCTCGTTCCAAATCCGCGCGCCGCCGAAGACGCGCGCCTCGAAATACGACACCTCGCCCGCGCCGCGATTCGGCGGGCCGTAGACGTGGATCGGCTGGCTTGCGAGCGGGCCGGTCACACCGAGCTGGCCCCAGGTGCGGAGATTTTTCTCCGGACCGCGCGCGGCGGCGGCGTTCCAACTGAGCGCGACCCAGCCGCCGCTGCGCTGGGCGCCGAAGATGCCGTCGAGCTGCGCGAGCGTGAGCCGCGCGAGCGGGTTGTCCTTGTGCACGAAGATCGCGACGGCGGGAGATTTGCGCGGCGTGGAGGGCGAGCCGGTCGCGACCTCGATCTCGATTGGGTAGGCCCAGCCGCGCTCGTAGGTGCCGTAGCGCTCGAACGGATTGATCGGCCGGCCCATCAGCGCCATGTCGGCCGTGCGCAACTCGAGGCCATACATGCCGGAGGCGCTGCCCTTGAGCGTGTCCTCGAAGCGGACCTCGGGGTGATGTTTTTGAAAACCCTGCTGCCAGAGTTTCATGAGCGCGGTCATCTGATCGTTGCCGCGGCTGCGGAGGGTGCCGGTGACTTTGGTGTGCGGCACGTAGGCGGGGAGCGTGTCGGCGGCGGTGAGTGGAAACGCGGCTGCGGCGAGAAACAGAACTGAGCCGAGACGCCTCAGCCACGTGGACGAGGCGTCTCGCCTCGTTGAAATCGTCGCGGAAAAATCTGGTTCCTCGCTGTTTTCGTTGGGTTGCGCGGCAGGGATTGGGAGCCCCAACGGGGCGGCAAGAAGATAGCCCAGGGCAACGCCCTGGGAAATGGATAGGAAAGGATTGAAGCCCTGAAAGGGCGACACTCTCCGCTTGGGTGCCGCCCCTTCAGGGCTCGATTTCTTTTTCCGCCCAATACCCAGGGCGTTGCCCTGGGCTATCGACTTTCGCCCCTTCGGGGCTGCCGAGCACACGACTCTAGATCCAGTGAAAACAGCGAAGAACCAAAAATCTCGGCGATGGTTGGTCGTCATTCGAGTTTCCTCAGCTCGGTCGCGATCTGATCGGCGTTTAGCGGCACGAACAGCCGGCTGCGCACGATGATTTCCTGACCCTGCCGGCTGAGGATGAAGCGGACGAACTCGCGCTCGCGCAGCGCGAGCGGCTGGCCCGGCGGACGGTTCAGGTAGAAATACGCGCCGTTACGGAACGGGTAACTCCCGTCGAAGAAACTCTGCGCGCTCGGTGTGACGAACGGCCCGCCCGCGCGCGCCGCGATGGGGAGCACTTTCACGTCGGCGCCCATACGGTTGATCACGCGCTGAAACATGAAGCCGATCGCGTAGGGGTCGGCGAGCACGCCCTCGATGATGCGTTCGTCGGCGGTTTTGCCGCGAGATTTCGCGAGGATGTCGGCGCGGTAATTTTCCTGGAGCGCAGGGTTCCACTTTGTGCCGCCGTGAAACGCGACCTGCTGGATGAGGTCGTCCCAGTTGCTGATCGTCACGTCGGAGCCGTGGGGCGTGATCGGTTTGTTGGCCCACTCGCCGGTGAGGCCGAGCTGACCCCAGGTGCGGAGGTTTTTCTCGGGGCCGCGCGCGGCGGCGGTGGTCCACTTCGTGCCGTCCCAGCCGCCGGTGCGCTCGGTGCCGAAGATGCCGTCGATCTGCTCGAGCGTGAGGCCGGCGAGCGGGTTGCTCTTGTGGACGATGAAAACGAGGCCGGGCGTCGTGCCCTGCGGGTCGTCGAAGGAGCCGCTGGCAAACTTGATCTCGAGCGGCTCGTAACCGAACTCGCGCTCGAAGGCCACGCGGCTCGTGAGCCACGTGCGGTGGCCCATCAGGCCGATGTCGGCGAGACCGAGCGTGAGGCCGGCCATGCCCTGCGAAGTGTTGATGAGATAGGCGCTGAGCCGCACCTGCGGGTGGTGGCCGCGAAAGGCGGTCGCCCACGCGCCGACGAGTTCCTCGAGCGGCGTGCCGTAGATGCGCATGACGCCGAGGAGGCGGTGCGCGGGTTTGTAGTCGGGGAGCGCGGAAAAATCGTAGCGCGCGGGGATGTAGGCGGGGGCGGGGGTGGGCGTGAGATCGGCGGCGGGGGAAAACGTCGTGACGAGTGCGATAAGGAAAAAAGCAGGAGCCCGCTTGTAGAACCGGCCGTTGGCCGGTTGAGCCCGGCCAGCGGCCGGGCCTACAACGGAAAAGCGATGAATGAACTGAAAAGCTCTCATTCGAGTTTCTTCAGCTGCTCGCGCACAACTTCGGCGGTGAGCGGGAGATATTTGCCGTCGCGCTGGACGGATTCCTGCCCCTCGCGGCTCAGCATGAAGCGGAGGAACTCGCGCACCATCGGGTTCATCTTCGTGCCTAGCGGGACGCTCGTGTAGAAATACGCCTCGTTGAAGAGCGGATAACGGCGGCTCTGCACGTTTTCGATTGTGTGCGCGACTGCGGCGCCGCCGCCTTTCGGCGCGATGGCGAGGCGTTTCACTTTCGGGCGCTCGCCGCGGTAGCGGTTGAAGGCGATGCCGAATTTGTCGCGCGCGAGGTTGTCGGTGATCTGGTCAGCCTGGATGTAGCGCGTGCCGTCGGGCTGCACGACGTGGCCGTAGGCTTTGATTTTTTCGTTCCACTTGTCGGAGGCACCGAGGACTTTGTCGGCGAAGTCGGTGGCGGTGTTGTAGCGGAGGTTGAAGCCGTAGGGCGTGATCGGCTTGTCGGCCCATTCGCCGGTGAGACCGAGCTGGCCCCACGTGCGGATATTTTTCTCGGGACCGCGCGCGAGGTCGGGGCGGAAATTCGTGCCGGCCCAGCCGCCCTCGCGCTCGGCGCCGAACACGCCGTCGAGCTGCTCCATCGTGATCGATTTCAGGGGGCAGTCCTCGTTGACGAGAATGACGATGGAGTTTTCCCAGCCGGCGACATCGTAGCTGCCGGTGACGGAGGTGATCTCGACGGGGTCGAAATTTTTCACGCGCTGGTAGGCGAGCAGATCGTAGAAGCCGGGTTTGTGGCCCATCACGAGGTCGGCCTGATCGTAGTAGAGCGCGGCGAAGGCGACGGCGGAGGTTGGCAGGTAAAACGAGATGCGGATGCCGGGCTGGTATTTCGCGAAGCCCTGCTGCCAGAGATCGCCGAGCGCGGAGTCGGCGAGATAATTATTTCCGTGGAGGCGAATCCAGCCGGTGAGCAATTCGCGCGGCACGTAGGACGGGAGGCCGCTGAGATCGAATTTGTTTTGGTAGTGCGGCGCGCGCCCGCGCTCGGCGACAACTTTGGCGCGCTCGGCTTGGGCGAGCAGGGATTTCTCGGAATCGGTGGGGGGCGCGGGTTGGGCGAACGCATTGAAGGGCGAGAGCCCAGCGGCAATCAA
>JBEANZ010000614.1:0-5796 GCA_041165185.1 Verrucomicrobiota bacterium
GAAAACCCCGCCGTTCGTTCTCCGAGCGGCCAGCCCGGCCAGAGCGGCGTCACGTTGGCCATCAACGATCCGTCCTATGTGCCGTATGAACTCAACTCCGGCGGGCCGGGCATGTATCGCAGCCAGAATTTGAACAACTACACCGTCTCACTCGATTGGCGGATCACGAAGCGGCTCAATCTAAATTTCTCGCACAACTACCAGCACACCGATCTCGAGAGCCCGGTCATCACCGGAGCGAGCCCGATGTTATCTGGTGACGCCAATACGCTCCAGGGTGTGGGCGGCCCCGCCAACCCCTACGTCGGTCGCCTCTACATCGACGCCACGTGGATCAGCGGTCTGCACAGTGCAAATTATAGTGAGTCCCGCGTGTCGCTCGCCTACGACCTCGAGCCCAAATGGAAATGGCTGGGCACCCATCGCATCGCGTCGATGTTTTCGCGCAGCAAGGATGTCGATAATTACAACAGCCGACAGTGGGGCTTCCTCGGCGCACCGTTCAACGCGGCCGCCGACAACCAGAGCAACCGCATTTCCCAGCGCATTTACCTCGACGAAAAGAACCCCGCTGGATTTCAAGCCCCCGATTGGCGCACGCTGCCCAAGACGGCGAAGGTCGGCACCATCACCTATGACGCTGGTTGGATCAACGGCGCGGCCGGCACGAACAACTCCTACGCGACCCAGGAATCCAACGCCCGCCTCGCCGTCTTGCAGAGTCATTTTCTCAACCGCCGTCTCGTCACAACTTTTGGCTATCGCGTCGATTCGGCCGACATTACCAGCTACGCGTTCGGCACCGACCCCGTCCTAAAATCCTCGGTCGTCGACTACGATGTCGCCAAAGCCACCGTGAATTCCGTCAAGGGCATCACGCGCACCCAGGGCGCCGTCTTCCACGCCACGTCGTGGGCTTCGCTGATCGCCAATTGGTCGACCAATATCGGCATCCCCACTTTCACCAACAAGGTCCTTCCCTACGGCCTCATCCCCGACCCGTCGAAAGGCCAAGGCTCGGACTACGGCATCTCCCTCGACCTCCTCGAAAACCGGCTGTCGATGAAGGCCGTCTATTTTCAAACCGACTCCACTGGCAACACGGGCAGCGGCGGCATCGACGCCCGCTACAACCAGCGCAACATCCGCATCGCCGATGCGCTCCAAGCTCCGCTCGTCGGGCCCGGCCTCGCCTACACCGCCGCGCAGTGGGCTCCGATTCGCTCGAGCATCACGGTGCCGGTCTCGGCGCAAATGTTCGACCAGACGACCAACGGCTACGAATTCAGCGCCGTCGCCAATCCCACGAAAAACTGGCGCATCACCGCCACCTACTCCTACACGGACCGCATCCGCAAAAACTCCGCCGCCGCCGACGCGATCCCATGGTATGGTTACACCTTCGACGGAAAACTGCTCAAGGAGGGCGTGAAACAAAACGCCGACGCCAGTTACACGATCACGCCCTCCGCCTTCACGACGACGGGCACGGTGGCCAAGTGGCTCGAGCTCGCCGCGAAATCTCCCGCCGCCGATCTCACCCGGCTCGTCACCACCGGCACCACCACCGCCGCCGCAGAAATCCTGAACATGATCCGCGACATCAACGACGACATCCAACAAAACGAACAGCGCTGGGGCCTGCGCCCGCACAAAGTCAGTTTTTTCACGGCTTACGATTTCACCACCGGCCGATTGAAGGGTCTTACCACCGGCGCCGGCTACCGTTGGCGTGGTCCCAACATCATCGGCCGCTACGCCGACGGCTCCGAAATCGCAGGCCGCGCCCTCACCGGCGTGGACGCACTCGTGCGCTACTCGCACAAAATTACCCAGGGCCGTTTCCGCGGCACGCTCAGCTACCAGCTCAACATCTCCAACGTCCTCGATCAGCACGGCATCGTCCCGCAGCGCTTCTCCTCGACGCCCGACTTCATCATCCCCGGCGGCCGGGGCATCGCCTACAGCCGCGTCGATTTCGTGGACCCGCGCTCGATCCGTTTCACGACGACATTCTCCTACTGATTTTCAGCCTCCCCATCATGAAGTCGCTCGCCCTCCGTGTCGCCGTTCTCTTCGCCCTTGCCGCCTCGGCGTTCGCCGCCACCAAGCCCAACGTCATCTTCTTCGCCACCGACGATCTTAACGATTGGGTCGGCCCGCTGAATTCCGGCATCCGCGCCAAGACGCCGAACCTGGATCGCCTCGCCGCGCGCGGCGTCACGTTTCAAAACGCCCAAGCCAGCGGCACGTTTTGCGCACCGGCGCGCACCGCCGTCTTCACGGGGCGGCATCCGTCCACCACCGGCGCCTACACGACGCAGGTGTATTTTCACGACCACCCGGAACTGCGCCCACTCCAGGTCGCGCTCCAACAAGGCGGCTACTCGACTTTCGGCACCGGAAAACTGTTTCACCATCCGGCCGGCTACGTCGATCTGCGCGGCTGGACGGAGTTTCATCCGCGCACTCCCGCCCAACGCCAAACCGGCTGGCCCGTCGACAGCTGGCGGAGCGGAGCGCCACTGCCCACGCCGGTGCCCTACAGCAAATTCACGCGCGAGATGCGGGCCGACGGCGACAAGACTTTTATGGAGTATGCTCCGTTGCCCAATGAGGTCGAAAAAGACATGGCCGATACCCAGCAAACCGAGTGGGCCGTCAGCGTGCTCCAGCGCGCGCACACCCAGCCGTTCTTCCTCGCGCTGGGTCTCTACGCGCCGCACTTCCCCAACTACGCGCCAAAAAAATATTTCGATCTCTACCCTCTCGACGAAATCAAGCTGCCCCCAATCAAGGACGGCGACACCGACGATCTCCCGCCGGCCATCAAGAAATTCAACGACCGCCGCAAGGCCACGATTCACGATCCGCTCAACCAGATGGGCATCATGAAAGACGTCCTGCGCGCCTATCTCGCCTCGATCTCCTACGCCGACGCCATGCTCGGCCGCGTGCTCGATGCCCTCGACGCCAGCGCCGCCCGCGACAACACCATTGTCATTTTCTGGAGCGACCAAGGCTATCACCACGGCGAGAAGGGCCACTGGGGCAAACACTCGCTCTGGGAACGCACCGCCAACATCCCGTTCATCTGGGCCGGCCCCGGCATCGCCCGCGGCGCCAGCGTCAACGCCACCGTCAGCGCCATCGATCTCTTTCCCACACTCGTAGACTTGTGCGGCCTCGCCCCCGATGCTGGCCTCGAAGGCCAGTCGCTCGCCACCACGCTCCGCCAGCCCGCCCTCGCGAAAGACCGCAACGTCCTCCTCTGCGAGGTCAACGCCGGCGGCTACGCCATCGTCAACCAGCAGTGGCGCTACATCCACTACGCCGACGCCACCGAAGAACTCTACAACGTCGTCAAAGACCCGAACGAATGGGACAACCTCGCCCCGCAGGAAAGCTATCGCTCCGTGATCGCCGAGCTGCGCCAGAGCGCACCGAAGCATTTCGCCCTGCCCGGCCCCGAGACAAATGCGCTGCGCCTCGTCACCGAGGGCGAGAGTTTCCACTGGGAAACAAAATCCGCCGGCACGAAGAAAAAAACCAAAGCCACCAAGTAGCGCTCAACGCCACCCGCTCGAGCGTTCCAGCGTCACGGGGTCGTCCAATTTTTCGTTTCAGAAACCCACTGTCATCCGCCGCATGAATCTCCTCCGCGCTGCCACCTTCTGCTTCTCGCGCCCTATCGCGGTTCTGGCCTTGGTGCTGCTGGCCGCGGCATGGGTCCGCGCGCAGGAGTCCCGCCTCGCCAACCTCTCGACGCTCGCCACCACCGGCTCCGGCGCGACTGTCCTCGCCGCCGGCTTCGTCATCGGCCCCGGCCCGAGCAAGCAGGTCCTCATCCGCGCCGTCGGCCCCACGCTCGGCACCGCGTTCGGCGTCCCCGGCTCGCTCGCCGATCCGGTGCTCACCGTCTTCAACGCCTCCAACGCCACCGTCGCCCGCAACGACAACTGGCTCGCCGTCGACGCCGCCACCTTCGCGGCCGTCGGCGCGTTCGCGCTCCCCACCAACTCGCGCGACTCCGCCCTCGTCGTCACCCTTGCGCCCGGCAACTACACCGCGCAAGTCACCTCCGCCTCTATCTCGGCCCCCAGCGGCGCGGCGCTCGTTGAGGTTTACGAGTTACCCGATTCCACTGGCGCCTCCGCGCGCCTCATCAACACCTCGACGAGCCTTCAGGTCACCGCCGGCGCCGTCCCGATTATCGGCTTCGTCGTCACGCCCGGCACGGGCACACGGAAGTTTTTGCTCCGCGCCTCGGGCCCCGCGCTCGCGCCGTTCGGCGTCGCCGGCACGCTCTCCGATCCGAGCCTCGCGCTCAACAGTTCCGCCGGCGCGATCCTCGCGACCAACGACAACTGGTCCACGCCCGTCGGCGCGACCGCGTCGAGCGCCACAACGTTGTCGTCCGCGTTTGCGGCCGCGGGAGCGTTCGCGTTTCCCGCCGGCTCGCGCGACGCCGCCCTCCTCGTCGATCTCGCGCCCGGCAACTACGGCCTCCAACTCACCGGCGTCGGTGGCGGTTCGGGCATCTCACTTGTGGAGGTTTACGATGTATCCCCGAGCGGCCCGCCCACCGTCACGATCGCGGCGACAAAGTCCACCGCCGATGAATCCGGCGCCAATCCCGGCGAGTTCACGGTCAGCCGCAGCGGCGACACGCTCTCGGCGCTCACCGTAAATTACGGTGTGGGCGGCACCGCGACCAACAGCCTCGACTACCCTGTGCTTCTCGGCAGCGTGACGATTACCATCGGCGCGAGCAGCGTGAAAATCCCGCTCAACCCGTTGCCCGACACGCTCGTCGAATCCACTGAGACCGTGGTGCTGACCCTCCTCGCCGGAACCGGCTACACCATCGGCACCGCCGCGACCGCGACCGTTACGATCGCCGATAGCGCGAGCACGCTCTATGTCGCCGCCTTGCGCCCCGCCGGTGCGGCGGTGGTCGGCTCCACCGCCTTCGGCACCGCCACCATCATCGTCAGCGCCAGCGGCACCGTCGCCTCCGTCAACGTCGCCTTTTCCAATCTCAGCTCCGCCGAAGTCTCCGCGCATCTCACGCTCGGCGCCAACGACGACTTCGTGTTCAACTTGCCCAACGGCCAGGTCACCGGCGCGCAGTGGACGTTCACTCCCACCGGCACCTACACCGCCACCGCCCTCCTCGACGCTCTGAAATCCGGCAACATTTCCGTCCGCATCGACACCGCGAAGTTTCCTAGCGGCGAAGCCCGCGGCGCCTTCCTCCTCGGCGCCGGCTCGCAAACATTTTCCGCCCCGCCCGCCGCGCCCGCCGTCGCGCTGACCAAGGCCACCGCCACCGACGCCGCGCGCTTCCTCATGCAGGCGACCTTCGGCCCGCGCCAGAGCGAGATCGACGCGCTCACCGGCGGCGATCTCGGCGCGTGGCTCACCGCGCAGCTCGCGCTCCCGTTCACCTCGCACCGCGCCGCCACCGTCCTCGACTTCGCCACCTTCGATGGCGTTTACGACGTCACCTTCCCCATCGCCGA
This sequence comes from Verrucomicrobiota bacterium, assembly GCA_041165185.1. Taxonomy (GTDB): domain Bacteria; phylum Verrucomicrobiota; class Verrucomicrobiia; order Opitutales; family Opitutaceae; genus JBEANZ01. Next base: position 5,526 of record JBEANZ010000614.1, read on the forward strand.
GCGCAACCGCCAGGCCGCGTGGTGGAAAATCGTCCTCGGCGCGCCCGACCAGCTCCGCCAGCGCGCCGCCTTCGCGCTGAGCGAACTCCTCGTCGTCTCCGACGCCACGCTCGGCCACAAACTCAGCGAGGGCGTTTCCAACTACTACGACATCCTCGGCACCCACGCCTTCGGGAATTTCCGCACGTTGCTCACCGAGATCACCCTCAACCCGATCATGGGCACCTACCTCAGCTCGCTGCGCAACGCCAAGGCGGACCCTGTCGCCGGC
>JBEANZ010000615.1:0-13283 GCA_041165185.1 Verrucomicrobiota bacterium
CGCGTCCGCTTTTTCTCCGCGCCTCACCTCATGACCACCGCCCCCGCCATCATCAGCGCGATTCGCAGCACCATTATTGGCTGCGCGCCCGGGCGCGGAGAAATGGCGTGAGTTTACCTCAAAAACGCGATTTCACTCCGACCCCGGGCCGCACGGCCCGGGGTTTTGTTTTTTCCACCCATGAACAACTCCCACGTCAAAATCTACGACACCACGCTCCGCGACGGCACGCAGGGCGAGGGCATCAGTTTTTCCGTCACCGACAAGCTGCTCATCGCGCAGCGGCTCGACGCGTTTGGCGTGGACTACATCGAGGGCGGCTTTCCCGGATCGAATCCGCGCGACATCACGTTTTTCGCCGAGGCGAAGAAACTGAAACTCAAGCACGCGAAACTCGCCGCCTTCGGCGCCACGCGCCGCGCGAACACCAAGCCGGCCGACGACACCCAGCTCCGCACGCTCCTCGACAGCGAGATGCCCGTGCTGACCATCGTGGGGAAAACGTGGACGCTTCACGTCACCGAAATCCTCAAGACCACGCTCGAGGAAAACCTCGCGATGATCGAGGACTCCACGCGCCACCTCGTCGCGCAGGGCCGCGAAGTGATCTACGACGCCGAACATTTTTTCGACGGTTACAAGGCCGACCCCGACTACGCGCTGCGCACGCTCGCGGCGGCGCTCCGCGGCGGCGCGAGCAACCTCTCGCTCTGCGACACGAACGGCGGCACGCTCGTGGATGAGTTCAAGGACATCGTCGCGCGCGCGGTGAAGGAATTCGGCGGCGACAAGGTCGGCGTGCATTGCCACAACGACTCCGGGCTCGGCGTCGCGCTGACGCTCGCCGGCGTGGCGGCCGGCGCCTCGCTCGTGCAGGGCACCGCGAACGGCTACGGCGAGCGCGTCGGCAACGCCAACATGACGACCGTGCTGCCGAACCTCTTGTTGAAGATGGGCCGCACCGCGCACTGCGCGCCGCAGCTCGCACAGCTCCGCGACCTCTCGTTGTTCTTCGACGAACTCGCCAACCTCCGCCCCGATCCGAAGGCGCCGTTCGTGGGGCAGTCGGCCTTCGCGCACAAGGGCGGGCTCCACGCCAACGCCGCGCAGAAAGTCGCGCGCAGTTACGAGCACATCGACCCCGCGCTCGTCGGCAACCGCACGCGCGTGCTCGTCTCCGACATGGCCGGCCGCAGCAGCGTCGCGCTCAAGGCGAAGGAGATGGGCGTCGCGCTCGACGAGAGACACCCCGCGATGCCCGCGCTCATCGAGGAGCTGAAGGAGCGGGAATTCCGCGGCTACGAATACGAGGCGGCGGACGCGTCGTTCAAATTGCTCGTCGCGAAACACCTCGCGCAACGGAAGGCGTTTTTCGAAATCGAAAACTACCGCGTGATCATCGAGCGGCACGGCGCGGAGCTGTGGGCTGAGGCCACGGTGAAACTCAAAGTCAACGGCGAGTCCGTCCACACGGTCGCCGAAGACACCGGCCCGATCGGCGCGCTCGACAAGGCGCTCCGCCTCGCGCTGGAGAAACCCTACCCGCAACTCCGCGCGATGACGTTGCGCGACTACAAGGTCCGCATCCTCGAGGGCAACCAGAGCGCGAGTTCGCGCACGCGCGTGCTGATCGAAAGCGGCGACGGCGCCGCGATCTGGGGCACGGTGGGCGTGAGCGAAAACATCATCGACGCGAGCTGGGAGGCGCTGCGCGAAGCGGTGGAGTTCAAGCTGGCGCTGGGGTGACCCTAACTACAAGGCCTTCCAGAAATCGCTGGTGGTGTGATTATACATGTTAAACAGCTCGTCTGTGACCGGCCGCTGGTCCCCGGGGACGGTGCGTGAATTGATGTTGTCGGCTTCGCGCCAGGAGAGCTTCTCCGCTTTTCCATCTTTTTCGGGCGCCTCGAGTGGTCCTCGGTCTGTGCGCACCGCATTGACCGTGTTGAGCAAGCCGCGAAACGTTCGCACCCAATACGGGGAAAAACGTTGCGGCGATTCGAAGTGGCCCAGGCGGAGTGAAATCTCCTCCCATGCTTGTTGGAGCTTATTCGCATCGAACTCGACTGACGGGTCGCCGGCATTGGCGGCGAAGCGCCCGCCGCCGTGCCGCACGCGGGCGGCGCGACAGATGCGGAAATGGAGCACGGCATCCATGATGTTGCGGTGGGTGTAGTATACGTCGGGCGGGAAGCGGAACCGTGTCGCGTGTTCGTCCATCTCACTCTGCACAAGCACGAGGCCGTCGCGGTAGGCTTCCGCCGATTGGCGGCGCACGTCCTCGGGCTCGATGTCGCCATAGGGATTGTCCGGCTTCTTGGCGGTCGCGCTGTCGGTTTTCTTGGGAATATCCTCGAAGGCGACCGAACCAAACAGCTGAGAGTCGTAGAGTAGATTGAGTCCATTGTCCGAATTCGCGTCCCGGCGTTCGCTCTTGATCCAGGCCAGGCGCAGCAACATGAGATCGCCGAGGTTGAAATAGGCTTCGGACAACAGGTGAAAGGTGTTGCGGTTGTGCTCCCGCTCGCGCTTGAGCACGTCGATGGCCTTGGCGATGTAGCGCTTGGCGAAATTTGTGATGCTATCGATCGCCTTGGCGAGTTCCCCGCGCTTCTCGTCTGGGATGGGATTGGGTCCAATCACCGCTCGGAGATTTCGGCCGATACGATAGAGGGCCGTGATGTAGAGATCGCCGACCGCGAGCGCGGTCTGCGCGTAGCCGAAGTCAGGGATCGTATCGCGGTAGCAGAGATAGGAGGTCAGTAACGCCTCCTCGCTCAACGCCATGAGACGCAGGTCGCGCACGAACGCCCCTGCCTCAGCTGTCGGGGCGATGGAGCGAAATATGTCGTGGAGTGCGGCCAAGGGGAGGACGCCACACTCATTGGCAACGCCGCTGTCCGGCCCGCTCGCATTCATTCTGAAAAGCAGCGAGCGATAGTGTGGCCCACCCAGGCGATTCGGTTCGTCGAGGATTGCCGCAACTTCAGCGTCACTTTTTCCGTCATTCTTATATTTTGTGCGCTTCTTCTCTTCCGAAGCATAGGAATCGAATAGCAGCTCGTGGTGATCGCGGATAAAGCTCACGACGGTGCGAATATCGCGCACTGCACGGTTCACCGAGACACGGCCACGAAAAACATCCTTCGACCACTTCTTCTGATGCTCAGGTTGATCACTCGCCCATGCGCGATCATCGCCACGGCGTATGTCGAGCGAAGCCTCTCGCAGTATCTGCGGTTGCCATTTCGGATTCAGTCTTGTCCAGCGTTGGTAGACTTGGCTTGCGACCTCATCAGCGCGCAGCGGCTGCCAGAGTAATCGGCTCGCCTGTCTCAGGCTGCCGCTCGCAGCAACGTCTGGAAGTCCGAGGAATTTGCGACAAAATGGGCAGATGCGATATCCGCGTGTGGTGACGCGACCTGTTGCGACGTTGTTTCCGAGCGTCTGCCGCGTGATTAACGTCCGAGAAAAAGGGTGAAGGGCGGTCTCACGCAGCATTTCACCCACGAGACGCATGAGCACGCCCATGCGACGGAAGTCCGTGATGCGGCCCCACTCATATTTGAGATCGCGGGTGAGCGCCGTGACGGGACTGAGGTTGGCGTGCATCAGGACGCGCGCTGCCTGCCAGAACCCGGACCACGAGTTGAGCACCGTGTATTTCAGGTCGGTCAGCTCTGGGGTCGCAACTATCGCGTCGCGGAAGGTATCGAGCCGGCTCAACGCGCGCTGAAATTGGTCGAGGCGAATCTCAAGCTGTCGCAGGTAAACATCCGTGCTGTTGATGTGGTCGCCGATCGACTGAAAACGCAGGCGGGCGCAGGTGTGGAAATACTCCTCCGCTCGGTCTTCGTAGATGCCAAGGTCGAGTTGGTGGATAACCGCCGTGAGCTGATCGGCGGCGAGGGCTTTGAGCGCGGAGAACTTTGTTTCACCGAGTCGCTTGAGGCGGTCGGCAAGAAATTGCTTCTGCCCGTCGGGTGAACATAGGCCCAGTAACGCGAGGCCATCCGTCGCATAGCAAACATCACCCAGTGCGGCGAGGATGAGGGCCTCGGTGGAGGTGAGCGCGGTGGGCGTCTGCCACTCCGCGCCGGATTGCACCGCGCTCGACTTGGCGTATCTGCGAATTGCGGCGATGCGTTGGAGTGCCTCAACATACCAAAGCGCGGCGGCGTGAAAATCGCGCCGGCGGACCATCATCTGACCGATGAAAAACAACTGGTCGATGAGGCCGTATTCATCGTGGATATTATTGAGATGCACGAGGCCGCGCAGCAGGGCTAAATTTGCGGCAGCGTTTTCCCACATCTTGGCGTAGGCGACGGCGCTGTGGTTGCACACATCCGTATAGCGATCCGCTTGGTTGGACACGTTGATGGGGCGGACTTTGTCCCGTTCAGCAAGGACGCGCGCAAATTCACCCCGGTGGTGGTCGCGGCCGTCCTGAAGCTTGGCGTCTGCCGGAATCAGCGTCGCAAGCATGGCCTCAGCGAGGTCCGCGAGGAGTGTGGGACCGGCGCTGGGCCCAGAGGCTCCGGTAGCGGTGGGGGCGGCGGAAATCCACCCGTAATGGTCCCCGCCGTCGGGCCAACCCTTGAGGCGGTGTTGGAGCCGCTCGGCTTCGTTGTAGTGGCGGATGGCGTTGCCATACTCGCTCAGCTCTTCGTGCAACCGCCCGACGGCGAGCAGAGCCTCGATCACGTAGCCGCCGAAATGCGGAACGAAACCATCGCCGATCCACTGGGCGGAGCCACCCCGTGCGCTCGTCTCATGGCGCCGATCCACACGCGCGTCGGTCTCGAAGTGCCGGATGTCCATGCGGAGCCAGCGCAGGGCCTTGAAGTAGGCGAGGCGCGCCTCGAAGTGGCTGCCGGTCAAATCGAGGATGCGGGCGAGGCGCAGTTGGGCGTGGACAGGGGTGAGGCGCTCCTCGGTCGCGGACTTATCGACGGAGGCGAGCATCTTCCCGAGGTGCTCGAACTCGTTTTTGAAATCCGCGCGGGTGTGGCGGAGTTCCAACTGCTCCGGCGCGTAACGCAGAAACATCACGCTGAGATCGTGCACCACATGGTGCAACATGCGGTATTCGGGATTGCGGCTGGCCTTGCGCCGCCAGAGCCGGCCTTCGAGCACGCGCAAAATCAGGGCGGCGAGCTGGCGCGTGGGGTAGAGCTCCTCGCGCGTTGTCATGAAATTCGCGTGCTCGATATCGCGCTGGAAAAACCCCGTCACATAGAACTTCAGCACGTAATCGATGATGTGGTAGATCGAGACTCGACCCTTGTCGTGCAGCCCGCGCAGCTCGGCGAAGCTCATGTCCAGATAGGCCACGATGCTCGCGTAGAAATTCATCTTCTGCAGGAGATGTTGTTCGAAGGCCAAGACGTAGGGGACCGCCAGCTTTCCTTTAGCAGAGTCGTAAATCCTGAAGTAACCCGGATCGTCCTTTGGCACCACTTGGCTTGAGGGCTGGATCAGCTCGTAGAATTCGCGGAGGATCTTGCGGGGAATCCCGCGCCCTTTGTAGGTCAGGTATTCGATCAGGATGCGCAGCCGTCGGCAGGCGCGCTCGGAGGTAACGTGCGTGATCCAATCCGGGACTTCAGTTTTTAGGATCGTGCGCTCGAGAACGACTTGTGTGTGGAGCCATGCTTCGCTTGGCTCTTCTGGGTCGCTGGGTCTGTTGTCGGTAAGGCCAGGCGGCGGGGACCAGTGTCTATCTTGCTTGGTGTCGAAGACGTGGCCTTGACATGGGCGCTTTTCTGAGCCTGCCCCCCGCTTGGCGCAGAAATACAACCACCGGCGAGGCGCGACGAGGTTCTCGTTAGGAAAGTTCGGTGACTCCAAGCGGCGTCGATACGCCCGCAGCATCAGTTGATAGATTTCGACTTCGGCAAGGTGAGGCAGGACCAGCAGGGCCGTGTTGAAGGCCCAACTGTTGTGCGGGATGCCAAGCTCGCGGGCCAGCACCTCGTAGAAGTCCTTCCGCTCGGCCTTAGCGATGGAAGGGCCGCCTACGCACGGCACCAGCTCGGTGGAAAAAATGCTGGGCACATAGATATTGCCGATGAAGATCGACTCGAAGAGGCCTTCTCCCTTGCTCTGATCCTCGCTCCAACTGTCGTCGGCATCCTTGCCCGCGATGAAAATCTGGTGCGAGTCCGACTCGGTGAGGAAGTATTTGAGCTCGGCGACGATGGTTTGCAGCTGCGCCAGCTTCTCGGCGGGACTGAGGAGTGAGCGCTGCCGCGATGGCTCGTCCGCCGGATCATCGGTAGGCTGAAGTTTGTCGAGTTCGTCATAGACGAAGACGATGCGCGGGTGCCGCCAGCCGTCTGGTCCGCGGAATTTCAACGTGCGCAGCTTACTGAGGGCGTCGGTCAGATCGCTCTGTGCTTGCGATAGCGCATCGCGATCCATCGTGAACTCGCTCTGCGCGCCGGGACTCGCGGAGGCTAGGATCGCATCGGAGAGCCCCGGCAAGCCACTCCCCGGACTCTCGGAAACGGAGAACTGAGTCGCCCCTAGTTTGCGCAGGCTGGCGCTTAAGTATCGCCGGACATTCTCGGCCTTCTGTGGATCGCCGTCGTTTGGCAGATTCCCCTCTGTGGGGTTTCTCTTCTTCAAGTCGTCAAGGTGCTTGGCGGCCTCATCACGGAGCTTCTGAAGCACTGCTTTCAGCGGCCAAAAGCTAGCCGCCCAACCAAGGCGATACCATCTGGGCTGTTTGTCTGCTTGACGATACCAACTCCGCACCTTTTCGCGACGCCACCTGTTTACAGCATACCGCTCTGGCCGACAGTCCTCATATGCCCTCGTAGCCTCCGCCATTTGTAGGTCCCAATCCTTCTTCGCCGCAGTCTTCTCCTCCTCTGCCTTTTCCTCAAGTTTGGCAATCAGGGCACCGTAGGTGAGAAGAAGCACTTCGCGGCCCGAAGCCACTGTGGCGAGATTGATCTTTATCCACCACGGCTCGGGCTCATCTGGCATCGTTGCGTCCTTCAGCCTCTCTTCCAGTCTGCGGTGGCAACGGCCAACCAAGGAGGTTTTGCCCGTGCCGCGATAACCCGTCACGAGAACCGATCCGCGCCACGAGTCCACGAGCAAGCCGAGCAGCTTCTCCTCCAAGCCCTCCGGCGCACAGAAAAAGTCCGTCGATGCATCCTCGGCCCCGTTTTCGTCGCCGTTTACCTTGCCGGCTGGGCCGTGGGAAAATTTGAAATCGCTACGAATCCCCACCCAGAAAAGGTGGCGGTCATCCTTGGTCGGCCAATGCGGTTTGCCGTGATAGAGGTCGGGAAATGCGGAGCGGGGAGAGGCGGCGGGCGGGGTGGACATCGTGTAGGGCGGAGAAACGGCGTGACAGGGCAGGTGCGCTGGCTTGGGAATGACGCATGGCACCCAAAACCGGAGCGCGCGACGATAGCAATAAACGTTCTTGGCGAAAGTCTGTGTTGTCGTGGCTCAAGCGTCACTGGATCGCCATACCATTTGCCCTCGCAGGATTCGCGTGTTTCCTAGGAGGCTTCGTTTTCTCAATCGCTGTGGTGTCAAATAACAACGGTTGGACCGAGAAAGGGAAGGGCCTATTCCCCGTGCGCTGGATTAATGGGTTACTTAGCCCGTGGGTCAGGTTCAGTGAGCCCAATCCAACAGAAAAGAAGATCGATGTGCCTTGGGCAGATCTGGCGAGTGCCTGGATGAGTGCCGGAGCGGGGCTAATGGGAGTCGCGACGTTTTTTTACCTGATGCGCCAGGTGGGCATCGCTCACGACGACTCAGAGCTGAATGCCTGGAGCGCCAAACTTAACGCGCACACCACACGCGCCGCCGCCGCGCGGGCCCGGGTAGAGACACTCTGGAAAGGCAGTCAGTTGAGTTTCGAAAAACAGAGCTTCGACCAAAAGGATGCCCAACGCATTAAGGACTTCTTGACCTCGCGATTCGAGGGGGCCGAAGCGAAGGCGGAAATCGAACGGGCCGTCGATGGCTGGATGCGGGCTCAGGAAAAATTCGACAAAACGCTGGACGAATTCGACGCGTTTGACGCGCGTCGGGACGATTGAAAATCACTGAGAGTTGGCCAGCCGACGTCTGGCGATGGGCGAAGATGGATCGCGTTCAAAGCAACCGCCGTTTTCTCTGCGCCAAGAAATTCTTCTCCGCCGGCAATACCGCCAATTCGATCGCGCGCTGGAGCGCGGCCACCGCTTCCGCGTTTCGCCCGGCGGCTTCCAGCAGGTGTCCGCGCACGGCGTGGAAGAGATGGTAGCGTTCCAAGGTGCGGCGATTCGTGAGCGACGCGATCGCGCGGAGACCTGCGTCGGGTCCTTTGACTTGGGCGAGGGCGATGGCGCGGTTGAGGGCGACGATGGGCGTGGGGTCGAGGGCGAGCAGGGCGTCGTAGAGTTCGAGGATGTGCGGCCAGTTGGTTTTCTCGTGGCTCGGCGCGAGGGCGTGGGCGGCGGCGAGGCCGGCTTCGAGGTGGTAGCGCGTGACGCGCTCGCCGGCGGCGGATTGGCCGAGGTGGGCGAGCCCGCGGCGGATCGCGGTGCGGTCCCAGCGGGTGCGGTCCTGCGCGGCGAGGAGGAGGAGCGAGCCGTCGTCGGCGACGCGCGCGGGCAGGCGCGCGGCGTGCAGGTGCATGAGAGCGAGGAGCGCGTGCGTCTCGGGTCGCGCGCCGAGGGCGTGGGCGGTGAGGAGTTCGCCGAGCCGGATCGCTTCGGCGCAGAGATCGGCGCGGAGGAGGGTGTCGCCGTGCGAGGCTTTGTAGCCTTCGTTGAAGAGCAGGTAGAGCGCGTGGAGCACGGAGCCGAGGCGCGGTGCGAGTTCGCGGGCGGGCGGGAGTTCGAGGGACACGCGGGCGTCGCGGAGGAATTTTCTCGCGCGCACGAGTTTCTTTGCGACGGCGTCCTCGGTCGCGAGAAACGCCGCGGCGATTTCGCGTTCGCCGAAGCCGCAGAGGGTTTTCAGCACGAGCGCGACCTGCGCGTCCGCCGGCAGGCCGGGCGGGCAGCAGGCAAACATCATGCGGAGCTGGCTGTCGGCGATCTCGTCCTCGAACTGCGGGGGCGTGGCCGCGAGGGCGTCGCGCGCGGCTTCCTCGATGAGGGGCGCGAGCGCGGGGGAGTTTTTCGTGAGGGCGCGGTGGCGGCGCAAAGTGTCGAAAGCGCGGTTGCGCGCGGTTTGGAGGAGCCACGCGGAGGGATTCGCCGGCACGCCGGTGAAGGGCCACACCTGCATCGCGCGCACGAGCGCATCCTGCACGACATCCTCGGCGAGCGGCAGGTGCTCGGCGCCGAGACGGCTCGTGAGGATCGCGACGAGCCGGCCGGACTCGCGGCGAAAAAGGTGATCGACGACGCGCGCGACGGAGTCCGGCGCGGGTGCGTCGGCGGGCGGCGGATCAGAGGGGCGGGAGGGGCTCAACGGGGCGAACCTCGACGATGGTGCCGCCGTGGTCGAGCCCGGGGCAGCCGCGCGCGATCGCGGTGGCGGCGGCGAGATCGGGCGCGGTGACGATCACGTAGCCGCCGACGATCTCCTTGGATTCGGCGAACGGGCCGTCCGTGACCTCCTGGCCGCCGGGGCCGCGCAGCACGCGGCCGGTTTCCTGGAGGCGATTCGCGCCGGCGAACTGGCCGCGCGCGCCCATGCCTTTCATCCACGCCATCCACTTGCCCATGATCTGCTCCATCTCGGCGGGCGTGGGATCGGGGCCTTCCTGTGAGTGGCGGAACAGGAGAAGAAACTGCGGGGCGGCGGGGGGCGTGCTCATGGTGGGGACGGGTTGGGTTTTCGTTTTGGTTTTTGTTTTTCGCTGCAGCCCATGACGAGCGAGGCGGCGGAGGGAGGACAAATTTCCGAGAATTTCTCGGGGTGGTAGCAGCGGACGTCCCTACCGGCCGAGATTTGGTTTCTTGGCGTTCGCCCTGAAGCGGCGGGCAGGGACGCCCGCCGCTACATCGAGCCCGCCACGCCGAGCGCGCTGCCGACGCTCACATCGGCACCGGCATGACCTGGCGAATCTCGACCGAGCCGCCGACCTCGAGACCGGGGCAATCCTTCGCGATCGCGGAGGCCTCGGCGAGCGACTGGGCCTTGATGATCATGAAGCCGCCGACGACTTCCTTGGCCTCGGCAAACGGGCCGTCGCTCGCCTTCGCGCCGCGTGGGCCGCGGAGGACGCGGCCGGGCTGCTCCTCGAGCGGCTCGCCCGCGAGATACTGGCCCTTGGCACGCATGGAGCCGATCCACTCCATCCATTTTTGGAAATGCGCCTGCATCTGCTCGGGCGTGCCGGCGGGGGCGTCGGCCGGCTGGCGGAAGAGGAACATGTAGGTCGGGGCGGGGGAGGCGGTTTTCTGGCTCATGATTTTTAGTGGTTGGATTGATGGGTTCAGCGGGATGACGAACGCGTGGCGCGGTGGAGGACAGAATTATGGTGCGGGGGCGTTTTCCGTGGGATCGCGCGGTGATACGCGCTGGTGGAGGTGGAGATGCGATCCAGGACCAAGGCACCGGCTGAAGCCGGAACTACGAGCCGAAGGCATCGCAGGCGGAGGATCTTCCTCTATGCGAGGCTTGGGTTCGTAGTTCCGGCTTCAGCCGGTGCCTTGGATAGGGGAAGCGGAAATTTGTTTTGCCGAAAAGGTATCGGACCGGCTGGAGCCGGGACCACGAACCCGGAGCAATCGCGGAGCGCGGGAGGGCGAACCGGGCACGCGACGCGCGGCTAGAGTTGCTTCACCGCCGCCGCGAGCTTCGCGGTGGCGCGCGCGCAGTCGGCGACGCGGGCGGCGATCTCGGGGTCGGTGATCTTGTCGCCGGCGAAGGCCTTGCCGGTCGCGTAGACGAAGCGCGGGACGATCACGCAGCGAAAGTCGAGCATGAGCGAATTCGCCAGCGGCAGGATCGCCATGAAGCTCTTGTCGCCACCCGCGGCGCAGAGGAAGCCGACGACCTTGTTTTCCCAGCCCTTGCCGGTGAGCTCGATGAAGTTTTTCGCGACGGCGTTGGCGTCGTAGTTGTAGATGGGCGTGGCGAGGAGGATGCCGTCGGCGGCGGCCACGTGTTCGAGGCCGCGCGCGACGGCGGGATCGCCGAACGACTCCGGGCTGCCGCAGAGGGGGAACTCGAGTTCGCGCAGGTCGAGCAGGTCGGCGGGCGCGCCGTCGGCGGCGAGCACGCGGGCGGCCTCGCGGGCGAGGACGAGGCTTTTCGGGGCGGCACCGAGGCCGGTAGAGACGATGAGGAGGGACATGCTGAGGATTGCTATCGGTTTGGAGGACGCTTCATCGCGGCGATTTCAGAAATCTTGAAATCGGGCATCTGGCATCTGTCATCTAACATCTGGCATCAGACAGTTGTCATCTTGCGAGATCCGCAGCCGTGGTCGGAGGGACGTTCCGGGCCGAGGTCAGCGGGATTGGAGATTTTCAGATTTTCGATGCCCGATGCCCGATTTCACGATTTCCCGGATTCCGATCTCCCGCGTTCCGAGTTCGTGCGGACGCGGCCGGCGCGATCACTCGAAGGTCCGATCCCCGGCGCCGGTTCGCGACGCGTCGGGGCGGGCGGTTATTTTTTCGCGGCGTCGGCGGGCGGGTTTTTGCAGGACTGCCAGGCGAGGAAGCGCCACTTGCCGTTTTCCTCGCGCCAGACGGCGAGGATGTTGAGGTCGTTGGAAACTCTTTCGCCGTTGTTGCTGGCCTTGATGAGCACGCGGCCGCTCATGAGGACGACGCCGGGGCCGGCGACGGTGAAGTTGCGCTCCACGTAGTCGAACGACTCGTAGATCGTCGCGCGGCTGGTGAGGGATTTCACGTAGGAGGCTTTGGTGTCGACCTTGCCGTTGGAGTGGGCGTAGCGGAGGGCGTCGGAGAAAATGGCGTCGAGGCGCTTGGGGTCGGCGGCTTTGGTGGCGGCGAGGCGTTCGTCGTCGGCGGCGCGCGCGGCGGCGAGGGCTTTGTCCTCGGCGGCGGAGAGCGACACGAGGCCGAGGGCGAGGAGAGCGAGGAGGGCGGGGAGGCGAGCGAGGATTTTTTTCATGGGGGAAACGGGAGGGGTGACGCGCGCCACCGAATCGGCGCGAGCACGCCGAGGCAAGCCGTGCGTGCGAACCTCGACGCCGGCCACGGGCGCGCCACCCAGCCACGGCCGGAGTCGTGGCTGACGCGTCCCGCCTCAGTGGCGCAACCGGCACTCGGCGCCCGCCTCACTCCAGCCGCGTGAAGAATCGCCCGAGGCGCGGGCGCAGCCAGCGCGCGGGATCGCTGGAGACCGCGACGGCCTTCGCCTCGCCGATGATTTTCTCGCGCGGCATGAAGCCGAAGAGGCGGGAGTCGCGGCTGTTGTCGCGGTTGTCGCCGAGCATGAAGTAGTGGCCAGCGGGCACGCGCACGGGGCCGAAGTCGCGCGGCGCGGGGCGGCTGGGCAACGCCATCACAGCGTGGATGCGCGTGGCGGATCGCGCGCCGGTGGCGAGCTGCTCGCGAGCGACGACCGTGCCGGCGCGTTCGGCGGGCGCGAGATCGCGCACGCCGGGCGCATCGGCGGCAAGCGGCGCGTAGGTTTGCGCGACGCCGTTCAGGAAGAGCGTGGCGCCGCGCAACTCGACCGTGTCGCCGGGCAGGCCGACGACGCGCTTTACGAGGCGCGTGCCCTCATCGGGCGCGAAGCACACGACGATGTCGCCGCGCGCCGGGTCCGACCACTTCGCGAGCCGCGCAAACGTGAACGGCACGCGGAAGTCGTAGGCGAGTTTGTTGATGAACACGACGTCGCCGCAGAGGATGGTCGGCTGCATGGAGCCGCTGGGGACGTAGTTGATGTCGGCGAGAGCGGATTTCGCCGCGGTGATGAGCAGAAACGGAAGCGCGAGCGGTCGGAGCCACTGGCGCCAGAGGTAACGGGCCAGCCAGGAAGTGAAGGAGCGGGGACTCATCGCCACCCTATCAAACGAGAGTCGCCTCGACCGCCAGCCACCATCGGATGAACGGGCCGTTTGCCCCCGCGAACGGTCGCCGGCCGTCGCATCCGGCCGGGTTTCTCCGCCCTGCGGTGAAAATCGCGCGAAAAATCGCGCAGACGGACCTGAAAACGAGGCGGCCGAAAACGGGCACGAGCGGCTTCTCTTGCCCGGAGTTCAAAAAACGAGAGGGGCGTCCGATGTGGTGCAAGGCGGCCGTGCCTGTGGGTCACGCCCCTAAATTCGCGGCTGCAATCGCGATCGTCATGAGCATCGGATGCGCGATTTCGCGCGGAATGTTCTCCTG
>JBEANZ010000616.1:0-5671 GCA_041165185.1 Verrucomicrobiota bacterium
AGAGGGCGAAACCCGACGAGGGTGTCGCCCCTTCAGGACGAGGACCTTTTTCCAACCCGATGCCCAGGGCGGTAGGGCCGCCGCTCGTCGGCGTGCCGTCGCGCCGCACACCGAAGAACCACGACGGACCGCGACGGACAACGACGGACGTCGGCGAGTTCTATCGCGTGATAGGCCGCGACGGGACGCCGGCAAGCGGCGGCCCTACGAAAGGCCGATCGCGTTTGGTAGGAGGGCATGCGTTCAGCCGGATCGTGCTTGGCGTGGCACGGATCGGGAGACGCGAGGCCACTTCAGGCTTGGGACAAATACCACGCGCGGCTCGGCGGAGGGACTTTCAGCGCGGCGAGTTGATCGGCGAGATTTTGGGGGCGGGTCTTGAGCGCGCGGGTGAGCGTCGTCGCGTCGAGGGCGAGGCAGGCGGGGCGGCGCGCGGCGATGGCGGGCGTAGCGGCGCGCGTGACGGGGGCGAGGGGGGCTTGTTTTTCGGAGAGTTTGAAGTGCGCGCGCACGCGGAGGGCGAGGGCGTGGCGGGAGACGAGCTCGGTGCCGGCCCAGTGGTGGAGGCCGAGGAGGTCGCGGCGTTCGCAGAGTTCGACGAGGACTTCGGCGAGGTTTTCGGCGGAGCAGACTTGGCGAAATTCGTCGGTGTAGAGGCGGGGCGTGCGGCCGGCGGCCCAGTCGGCGAAGAGTTTTTCGTGCGGGCTGCGCGCGCCCGTCACACTGTCGCCGAGGAGGAGCGGGGCGCGGATGGTGACGGCGAACGCGGGCGCGGCGGCGTGGACGGCGCGTTCGGCGGCGAGTTTCTGGCGGCCGTAGAGGTTGAGGGGCGCGGGGGTGTCGGTCGCGGCGTAGGGTGCGGTGCGCGCGCCGTCGAAGACCTGTTCGGACGAGAGGTGGAGGAGGCGCGCGCTGAGGTGGTGGGCGAGGCGGGCGAGGGTGGTGGGGAGGGCGACGTTGAGGGCCTGGGCGCGGGCGGGATCGGCGTCGCAGGCTTCGGGGGCGGCAAGGGCGGCGCAGTTGACGATGGCGTCGGGAAACGCGTCGAGGAGCGCGGAGGTGACGGCGGCCTCGTGCGCGAGATCGACGGGGAGGATTTTTTCCACGCCCTCAAGCGGGCCGGAAAAACTTCCGACGACCCCGAGCACGCGGTGGCCGCGGCGCGCGGCGGCGCGCGCGACAGCCGAGCCGACGAGGCCGGAGGCGCCGGTGAGGAAGAGGTTCATGGGCGGGAGGAGACGAGAGACCGGGGAGCAAAGACCAAAGACTAGAGGCCAGAGGCCAGAGACCAGAGACCAGAGACCAGAGACCAGAGACCAGAGACCAGAGACTGAGACCAGAGGCGGGATCAGAAGTGTTAAGAAATACGACGGCGGCGGTTGAAAGTTCCGGGGCCTTTGGGTCTCCGGTCTTTAGTCTCTGGTCTTTGGTCTCCTTATCTTCTCAGGGCGCGTCGAGGATTTGGCGGGCGGCTTTGAGCAGTTCGCTGAGCGCGTAGGGTTTGGCGAGGAAGCGTTGGCGGTCGGCGGGGAGCCAGGCGAAGGGCATCTGGCAGGTGTGGTTGCAGGTGCAGAGGACGCGGAGCGCGGGCTGCGCGCGGTGGAGCTGGCGGGCGAATTTTTCGCCGTCGCCGGTGAGGTTGGCGATGAGGAGCTGCACGGTGGCGGGCTCGTCGACAAAGGCGGCCTGCGCGGCGGCGAGCGACTCGAATTCGCGCACGCGGTAGCCGTCGGCGGTGAGGATGCCGGCGACCATTTTTCGCACGACGAGGTCCTCCTCGATGAGGGCGACGTTTTCGTGGCCGCGCGTGACCGGGAGCGGCGCGACGGTGAAGGGGACGACCTCGGCCGGGGTGTCGACGGCAGGGAGGAGGATTTCGATGGTCGTGCCGACGAGCACGGCGCTGCGCACGCTAATGAAGCCGCCGCTCTGCTGCACGACGCCGTAGACGAGCGCGAGGCCGAGGCCGGTGCCCTTGCCCTCGGGCTTGGTGGTGAAAAACGGCTCGAAGAGGTGCGCCTGCGTGTCGGCATCCATGCCGGTGCCGTTGTCGGCGACGGTGAAGACGACGTAGCGGCCAGGCGGCGTGTCGGCGGCGCGGCGGTGGAGCGCGGTCGGGATGACGCGGCTGGCGGTGGTGACGGTGATGCGGCCGCGCGCGCGGAGGGCGTCGCGGGAGTTGAGCACGAGGTTGAACAACACCTGCTGAAACTGCGCGCTGTCCGTGCGCACCGAGGCGAGGTCCTCGGCCAGCTCGAACTCCAGGGTGCCGGCCTCGCCGACGAGCCGGCGGAGGATCTCGACGCTGCCGCGCACGAGCGCGTTGAGATCGAGGACGCGGGCGTCGAACGGCTGGCGGCGGCTGAAGGCGAGGAGCTGCTGCGTGAGCGCGGCGGCCTTGCGCCCGGCGCTGTGGATCTCGGCGACCTCGCGGAGGGCCTGGGGGTTGGCGGCGACGTGGGCGGCGAGGATTTCGCAGTAGCCGTTGATGACGGAGAGGAGGTTGTTGAAATCGTGCGCCACGCCGCCCGCGAGCCGGCCCACGGCGTCGAGCCGCTGCGCGTGGACGAGCGCCTCCTGGAGGCGGCGCTTCTCGGTCTGGTCGCGGTAGGTGGCGACGATGTGGGTGATCTTGCCGCGCGCATCGCAGAGCGGATCAAAGCTCCACGCGGCGCTCACCGTGCGGCCGCCGGCGCAGCGCAGGTAACCCTCGCCCACGAGCGGCTGGCCGGGGTGCGCGCGCGGCAACCAGTGGCGCAGGCGCTCGACATCGGCGCGCTCGACGTGGAGCACGCCGTGCGGCTGGCCGACGATTTGCGCGAGGCCGTGGCCCGTCATCTCGCAGAAGCTGTCGTTGGCAAAAATGATCTTCAGCCCGCGCGGGCCACAGCGGCGTTCGGCGATAAACACGCCCTCGCTCTGCGCGCGCAGGGCGGCCGCCAGCAGCGCCGTCGGCGCCTTCGCGGCGCGCGCGGTTTTTCCCCTCGCTCCAGCCTTCGGCGTGCGCGCCCCGGGGCGCTTCATGGCGAAAGCCGCTCCACGACCCACTGGTCTTTCTCTCGCCGGAACCGCAACCGATCATGCAGGCGGCTGCGCCGCCCTTGCCAAAATTCCACCGTCTCCGGCGCCACGCGCCACCCGCCCCAGTTCGGCGGGAGCGGCACGACTTGCCCGGCGTATTTTTTCTCCACCGCCTTATACGCCTCCTCCAGCGCCTTCCGATCCGCGACCAGCGCGCTCTGCACCGAAGCCCACGCCGCGAGCTGGCTCGCGAGTGGACGCGAATGAAAATACGCCTCGCTCTCCTCGCGCGCCACGCGCGTTACCGCGCCCTCGACGATCACCTGCCGCTCAAACGCGAACCACGGAAACACGAGCGTGGCGCGCGGGTTGGCCTCGAGTTCGCGGCCCTTGCGACTCTCGTAGTTCGAGTAAAACACGAAGCCGCGCCCGTCCACGCCCTTGAGGAGCACGGTGCGCGCCGACGGCCGCCCATCGCGCCCGGCGGTGGCGAGGATCATGGCGTTGGGCTCGACGAGCTTGGACGCCTCGGCCTCCTGAAACCATTTCCCGAACTGCCGAAACGGATCCCGCGCGAGGTCCTTCTCGGCGAGCCCGGCGAGCGCGTAGTCCTTGCGAAGATCGGCCAGTGGCATGGTGCGCGCAACCGTGCCGCCGCGGGCAGCGCTGTCAAAAGTCAACTGGGCCGCCGTCGTCCCGCAGCCCCGCCCCCGCCGAAATTGACGCTCGCGCCCGCCGCGCCCGAAATCGAAAATCGAGAATCCAAAATCGAAAATCCCCCGTGACTCCCGCCGCCTACATCGACCTCCACCGCGCCGACCTCCTCCGCCGGCTGCGCCACCTCGTCGGCACGCCGACCGTCAATCCCCCCGGCGAAAACTACGACGCCATCACCACCTGGCTCACCGCCGAACTTGCCACCCTCGGCCTCCGCGCCCGCCGCTACTCCGTCCCCCGCGCCCTCCTCAAAAAACACCTCGCGCCCGCCCATCTCGCGTTTCCCCGCTACAACATCCTCGGCCTCCTCCCCGCGCGCGGCGCGAAAAAAACCCTCCACTTCAACGCCCACTACGACGTCGTCCCCGTCTCCGGCGCGTGGCGGCACGGCGGCGCGTTCAGCGGCGCGGTCGAGCGCGGTTGGATTTACGGCCGCGGCACCGCCGACATGAAAGGCTCCATCGCGAGCCTCCTCCTCGCCCTCCAGGCCGTCCGCGCCACCGGCGCCAAGCCCCTTCTCAACGTCGAGGTCTCCTTCGTCGCCGACGAGGAAACCGACTCCGCCCTCGGCACCGGCTGGCTCGTCCAACACGCCCCCATCAAGCCCGACTACGCCATCGTGATGGAAGGCGGCGAATACGACCGCGTCTGCTGCGGCCACAACGGCACCCTCTGGCTCGAAGTCTCCGTCCACGGCCGCGCCGCCCACGGCTCCAAGCCCGAGCTCGGCGTCAACGCCCTCGAAAAAATGTCCGCGCTCGTGCTCGCCCTCGACGACTACAAACGCGTGCTCGCGCGCCGCGCCTTCACCGCGCCCGACGGCGCCGTGCGCCGCCCCACGCTCAACGTCGGCGGCGTCTTCGCCCCCGGCCCCGGCGGCAAAATCAACACCGTCCCCGCCTTCGCCTCCTTCACGATCGACCGCCGCGTGCTCTCCATCGAGAAACACGCCGACGCCGAACGCGACCTCCGCGCCTTCCTCGCCGCCGCCGCGAAAAAAATCCCCGGCTGCCAAATCACCGTCGCGAAAATCTCCGAAAACTACCCCTGCTACACGCCGCCCACGGAGCCGTTCTTCACCGCGATGGCCGACTGCGTGACGCGCGTGCGGAAGGCGCCGACGGTTTTCACCTCGTCGACCGGTTTCAACGACATGCACTTCTTCGCCAACCTCCTGAAAATCCCGACCGCCGGCTACGGCCCGGGCGGCCGCCAGGAACACGGCGTCGACGAAGCGGCCGAAGTCTCCGAGCTGCTCGCCAGCGCGAAAATCTACGCCGAGCTACTGACGACCTTCGCCGGGTAAGCGGGCCCAACGCTCGGCCCGACGGCCGTAGCTCGCGCCCGCCCACTCGTAGCTGCGAGCGTGAGCGAGTGGAAATCCGCCCAGATCGCGGAAGCCGCAGCAGGCGGCGGTAAAACCGCAGCCTCGCTGATTTCAGTGGGCCGATACCGAGGATTGGGAGCCCTGAAGGGGCGAAAAGTCGATAGCCCAGGGCAACGCCCTGGGAAATGCCCCACCAAGAGTCCAAGCCCTGAAAGGGCGAAACCCGACGTGGGTGTCGCCCCCTCAGGGCTCTTGCGGAGGCTCCTATCGACCGACCGAAAACAGCGAGGAACCACCGGTGAATTTGCGTGGGTGTCGCTGCTGCCGCGATGCCTTGCACGCCGGAGGCGTGCCAGAAAGTAGCCGGGGGTTGAGGCACGAAACCCCCGGTGATCATGGTTCTCCGATGCACCCCGGAGCGGGTGCCAGAAGCTCGGGTAGGCGGACCCTTCGGGCATCCCTTCAGGATGCTCGATCAAAAAACGGTTCCTCGCTGTTTCCGGTGGGTCGCCATTCCTTTGCCACCCATTCCATTGCCAGCATTCCGTTGCCGGCACGGCTCGACTGGCACCGGATCAGGCGACCCTCGGCATCATGGCAGAGGAA
>JBEANZ010000617.1:0-4473 GCA_041165185.1 Verrucomicrobiota bacterium
GAGGGTAACACCGTCTGCATCCACCAGCGCCACGCGCACTAATCTTCCGCCTTTCTTCTTCCCACTTTCACCCATGGCCATCCTCGTCACTCCCACCACCCGCATCCTCGTCCAAGGCATCACCGGCGACTTCGGCTCGCGCCACGCCAAACTCTCGCTCGACTACGGCACGCAACTCGTCGCCGGCGTCACGCCGGGAAAAGGCGGGCAGGTTTTTGAGCACGGCGCGCATCGTGTGCCGATCTTCGACACCGTCGCCGAAGCCGCGCGCGAAACCGGCGCGACGGTCAGCACCATTTTCGTTCCGCCGCCCTTCGCCGCCGACGCCATCATGGAATGCGTGGATGCAGGGCTCGCGCTCGCCGTCGCCATCACCGAGGGCATCCCGGTCAAGGACATGATCCGCGTGAAGCGCGCGATGCAGGGCAAGCCCACGCGCCTCCTCGGGCCCAACTGCCCTGGCGTCGTCACGCCCGGCACCGGCGAAGGCTCCAAGGGTGGCTGCCGCATCGGCATCGCGCCCGGCTACATCCACAAGCGCGGCCACGTCGGCGTCGTCTCGCGCTCCGGCACGCTCACCTACGAGGCGGTGTTCCAACTCACCTCGAAAAACATCGGCCAGACCACGTGCGTCGGCATCGGCGGCGACCCCGTCAACGGCACCTCGCACCTCGACGTGATCAAGCTCTTCAACGCCGACCCCGACACCCACGGCATCATCATGATCGGCGAAATCGGCGGCACCGCCGAAGTCGAGGCCGCCCGCTGGATCAAAGCCCACTGCAAGAAACCCGTCGCCGGCTTCATCGCCGGAGCGACGGCCCCCGCCGGCCGCCGCATGGGCCACGCCGGCGCGATCGTCGGCGGCGCCGAGGACACTGCCGCGGCAAAGATCGCCGTCTTCAAGGAATGCGGCATCGAAGTCGCCGCGACCCCGAGCGACATGGCCGACGCGCTGCTCCGCGCCGCGAAGGCGAAGGGTGTTGTGCTAACGTAGTCCGCATCCAGCGGGAGCAATTGCCATGTCATCGAACCCTCTGCTCTCAATCTGGCTTCATCCGAGAGCAACCGTTCGCGTTCTGAAAGAGAATGGCTCGTCAACTGACGTGCTGATTTTCGCTGCGCTCTCAGGCATTGCCAGCAGCCTCGATAACGCATCGAACCGCAACTTCTGCGATGTATATCCCATAGGCCTGATGCTGATCGTCGTGGCCGTGGTAGGGCCGATCGGCGGTCTCATCACAGTCTGGTTGGGATCGACGCTAATCAGCTTCACTGGAGATTTTCTCAAAGGTCGCGCCCGAATCCACGAAATCAGACTGGCGCTCGCGTGGGGTCTCTTGCCCAAGACCGCTTCCCTCATTCCATGGGCCGTTGTGATCGCGAGCACCGGTCCGATGATATTTCAGAGCAAAGAGATCGACATCGAGGGTGAGCCGTTGGGAGCCCTGATCGCCTTTCTCGCGGCTTTGATCGCGATCTTCACCCTTAACCTCTGGGCCTTCTTCACAACCTCTCATGCGCTGGCTGAGGTTCAGGGCTTCAATTCTGCGTGGAAGGCGCTTCTCAACGTCGTTCTCGCATTTCTCCTGATCGTCCTGCCGCTCGTCCTGCTGTTTACCCTAATTGCTTTCTTGCGGTAGGATCGACCAGTTCTACAGACGCAGATCACGTCCGCTGAGACTTCAGCCTAGAATCATCCGCTCGCGGAAACAGCGAGGCGTTTTGCACTCGTCAGATTTGCTGAGTGTCTGAAGCACTCGCTTCGTATCACGGTCACGGCTGAGTTTTTCCACTCTGGGCTGAAATTACCACCCGCCGAAAGGCTCGAACTCGCCCGCCACTTGGTCGAGAACGTGACTCAATCTCTGCCGTCACCCGGTGCCCCCGACGAAGGCGTGCAACGCATTGAAGACACTGCGACAGGCAAGGTCGCCGGATTCACGGCGGGGCAATATCGGGCCGCGGTGCGATGAGGGCGGCCACCCGGAGTTACGCCCGCTCCGGCATCACGAGCGGAGCCGTCGGATTGCGACAGCGGCGGTAGCGCCGGAAATCGGCATCGACTCTGATGCGCTTGCAATGCCCGTCGGTTGTGATCCCAAACCACCAAGCGTCTCTGCGCCCGTTCGCTTGCCCATCGTGGGCGACGACCGCTTCGACGCGATGGCGCATCGACTCGGGTCAATCGGCACGAGGTCACCCGTGGCCCCGTGTCACGCCAGCACCAATCCATGCGGAATCATCGGCGCGAAATCGCCGCGATTTCCGGTCGCGAACGGGGCCCGCGCTCGGATCGCGACAGCGGCGATGCAACAGTCGGCGTAGCTCTTGGAGCGTCGGCCGGTGGCGTTGAAAAGGTCGGCCGCATTCTCCGCGTCGGCGCGTTCGAGCGATGCCACCGCAGGGAGCAACTGTCTCGCGAGGGCCTCCGCCGCCGAGGGCAGCGGTCCGCAGAGAAACTCGCCCCATGCCACCGCACAGATTCCAACCGTCTCACCGGCACCGAGCCAGCCGACAAGTCGCGCTTCCTGCGCACTCCCGGGCACGAGTGCATCGATCAAGAAACTGGTATCGAGGCGAATCACGCGCCGGACTCTTCCTCGTCACTATCGCCGCGCATCCGTCACCGCTGCTTTCCATGCCGCAGCGCCAGCCTCGGTCAACCTGACCTCCTGTTGTAGCTGGCGAAAAAGCGTCAACGCCTCCGGCGTCGATGGCCGCGCCGGCGGCGTGGCCGGATGGCGTCCCTGCAGCCAGACCAACAGCGAGCGTTGATCTTGCGACGGCAATTCGGCGACAGCGGATTCGATTTGGTCGAGCGTGCTCACCGCGGGAAAATTCTCGGGAGCTAAACGCGTGTCAACAGCGGCAGCGAATCCGCACCTTTTGCTGCACGCCCCAACTCGGGCATCGTGCCCGCCATTCCCCTCTGCCACCTGAGGATCTCGACCGGGAGCGACTCCAACCCGCGCCGAGCGACGCATACTCCTGAATCTCCACCGCTCCAACAAGGTCGCCGTGATCCGCGTTTCACGCCTTGCCGCGCACGCTCGCGTCCGCCTTAACGCCCCCATGCGCCCCTCCCCTCGCTCCCGCCTGCTCTCGCTTTTCGCCCTGCTGCTCGCGCCGGCTCTCGCCGTCCCCGCCATCGCCGCCGAGCCCGCGTCAAAAGCGTCCGCCTCCGCCGCACCCGCAGCTTCAGCCGCCGCGCCCGCCTCCGAACTCTCCCGCCTCGATCCCGCGATGGGCGCCAACGCCGCCGCCGCCGCGAAACTCGATTGGCATGACGTCACCGCCTGGGGCGTCGAGGGCCGCGAGTGGATCGATCAGCCGCGCGCGCGTTGGTTCGATCGCTTCCCGGCGGCGGCGGAAAAAACCGTCACCTCCGCCGTCTGGAATCTCAGTCGCGACAGCGCCGGCATGGTCGTCCGCTTCAAGACCGACGCCACCTCGATCCACGTCCACTACAAGCTCCGCAAAGCCAAACTCGAGCAGCCCCATATGCCCGCCACCGGCGTGAGCGGCCTCGATCTTTACGCGCGCGATGCGGCTGGCAAATGGCGTTGGGTGATGGTTGCGAAGCCCACCACGCAGGAAGTCCGCGCCGAAATCATCAAGGACCTCGCGCCCGGCTTCCGCGAATTCGCCGCCTACCTCCCGCTCTACAACGGCGTCGAGTCCCTCGAAATCGGCGTCCCGCCCGGCTCGAAATTCGAGGGCCTCGCCCCGCGCGCCAAGCCCATCGTCTTCTACGGCACCTCGATCACGCACGGCGCGTGCGCTTCGCGCCCCGGCATGGTCCACCCCGCGATCCTCGGGCGCCGCTTCGATCTGCCCACGGTCAACCTCGGCTTCTCCGGCAACGGCCGCATGGACGCCGCCGTCGGCGATTTTCTCACGCAGATCGACGCCGCCGTCTACGTGATCGACTGCCTGCCCAACATGCAGCCGGCCCAGGTCCGCGAGAAATGCGTGCCCCTCGTGAAACGGCTCCGCGCCGCCAAGCCCGACACGCCCATCATCCTCGTCGAGGATCGCCGGATGACCAACGACTGGATCCTCCCCGCCCGCGCCAAGCACCACACCGACAACCACGCCGCCCTGCGCGAGGCCTTTGTCGCGCTTCAAAACGACGGCGTGAAAAACCTCTTCTACATCCCCGGCGATCACCTCTACGGCGACGACACCGAGGGCGCGACCGACGCCTCGCACGCCAGCGACCTCGGCTTCATGCGCCAGGCCGACGTGATGGAGCCCGTGCTCCGCGTCGCGCTGAAGAAGTAACGCCCCCCGCGATGCACAGCCTGTGGCGCGACGGGGAGGCGGCCGAGTTCGCCGGCGATCTCGGGCTGCGCGTTTACACCTCGCGCCTGCTCGGCCGCGAACCCGCCCTCGTGCTCCACGGCGGCGGCAACACCTCCGTCAAGTTGCGCGCGAAAAATATTTTCGGCGAAGAGGAGGCCATCCTCC
>JBEANZ010000618.1:0-3240 GCA_041165185.1 Verrucomicrobiota bacterium
ATAAAAAACTTGCCATTGCGCGCATTGTGCCGCCGGACCCGGCGGCACAATGTTTTTCTGCGCCGCGCCGGCGCTCGTTTCCCGAAATAGCAATTATTCAAAGTGCCCTTACGTCGGTGCCGACGGCGCGCCCAGCACCACGCCGTTTAGGCAAACCGGGATCGGCAACGACGACAGCCCCCTGCCCTTCCTCGACCTGCAGTATTCCGAACGCATCCCCGACTTCGGCCTGCCGAAGCAGCAACAGGTCGACAATAACAAGGTCTGGGCCGGCTACCTCGCCAACCCGAGCCACTGGACGCGCGTCGCCAACACCGAATACACCTCCGTCACCAACGCCTCCAAGCGCATGCAGGAGATCGTCTCCGCGCTGTTTTTCCGCAACGACCTCGCGTTCTTCAGCAACCGCCTGAAAATAGTCGCCGGCGTGCGGGCCGAGCAGACCAACATTGTCGGCGAAGGCCCGCTCACCGACCCGACCCGCGACTTCCAGCGCGACGCCGCCGGTAACGTCCTCTTCCAAAAAGATGCGGCCGGGAACTTTATCCTCAACGCCCAGCGGCAGAAACAGCCCGTGTTAATCGTGCCCACCAACGCCGGCCTGCCCTACTCGCAGCTCACGCTCATCGAGCGCGGTTATCACGCCAAGAAGGAATACCTCCGCCTCTTCCCCAGCCTAAACCTCATCTACAACGTCGGCGAAAACACCATCGCCCGCCTCGCCTATTTCGAGTCCGTGGGCCGCCCCGACTTCAACCAATACGCCGGCGGCCTGACCCTGCCCAACGTCGAGCAGTTCAACCCCGCCGACCGCATCACCGTGAGCAACGTCGCGGTCAAAGCCTGGCAGTCCCGCACCTACATGGCGCGCTTCGAGCATTACTTCAAAGGTGCCGCCACCGGCCAGCTCTCCGGCGGCTACTTCCTGCGCGATTACCAAAACTTCTTTGGCACGGTCACGACCCCCGTGACCTCTGACTTCTTCCAGTCCTACGGCCTCGATGAGGACACCTACGGCGTTTACCAAGTCGTTACCCAGCTCAACCAACCCGGCACGATCCGCATGGTGGGCTTCGACGTCGATTACAGCCAGCAGCTCACCTTCCTCCCGCAGTGGGCGCGCGGCGTGCGGGCCTTCGTCAACGTCAGCTCCCAGCGCGCGAAGGACACCGACAATTTCCAGTCGATGAACCCCTTCACAATCAACTACGGCGTGAGCATTTCCCGCCCGAAGTGGAACCTTCGCATCAATGAAAACTACCGCGGCATCCAGCGCCGCGGCCTAATCGCGACGGTGTTTACCAACGGCGTGGTCTCCAACAGCATCGAACCCGGCACCTACAACTACGCCCCCAAGCGCCTCTACATCGACGTCAGCGGCGGCGTCACCCTCCGCCGCAACCTCGACCTCTTCTTCGCCATGCGGAACATCAACGGCGCCACCGAGGACACCAAAATCTACGGCCCCAACACCCCGAAATTCGCCAAGTTCCGCCAGCGCGACGACTACGGCGGCTCGCTCTGGACGGCGGGCCTCAAGGGAAATTTCTGAGGTCGGTTGGGTCGGAGACCTGACCAAATCCGAGCACCTTTCGCATCGCCGCACTATTTTGTAGGGCGGGGTCGCGGACCCCGCCGCAACGCTCTCCGCCGCGCACGCCGTCGCCCGATTTCACCTCGTCCCTCCCGAACGCCGGCGGGTCGGGTGCCCCGGATCTACAAATGGCGTGCGCTTGACGCCCGCCGAACGCCGGCTCAGTGAATTTTTCGTGCAATCTACGTATTCCATCAGCGCCGCGCAGGCGCAGTTCCCGGCGGTGGTGCGGGCCGCCCAGTCCGGCCGAGTGGTCGGCGTGTCGAAGCACGGCGAGACGGTCGCCTTCCTGATTTCCCGGGAGCGGCTCGAGGCGTTGGTCGAGACCAAGGAGTTGCTCGCCAACCCGGCCTTCGTGCGCGCGTGGAAGGAAGACAAGGCCGGCAAGGGCAAACTCTACCCGGCCTCCGCCCTTGCCGACTAGAGTTCAAGTGCGGGAGCGCGTGGTGGTGTTTCAGCGCGCGCTCGCGCCGGTGCCGCGCCGCGCGCTCAAGGCCGGCATTCTCGGGCTCGCCACCGGGCGCGGCGACATCAAGGCGCTCGAGGACGAACTGGCCGGTCTCTACCGGCTGCGCGTCGGCGTGCATCGGGTGATTTTTCGTTACGCGGAGGACGGCAGCATCGTTTGCCTTTTCGCCCAACGCCGCGGCGTGGTTTATGAGTTGCTCGCCGCGAGCCTCAGCGATCTGCTCGCGGGGGAATAGGCGGGAGAAAAAGGCCGGGCGAAGTTCGGGTCCCGAACCCGCCGTCGCGGTGTCGCGCGGAAATTATGGTTCGCCTCGCCGGGGCGTTCGCTTTTTCTCCGCGCGCCCCGCTCTCGTCGCGCTCGTGCGCGCCTTCCGCTTTCCCTTCGCGCCGCCATGGTTTTTCCCTCGTCCATCCTTTTGCCCGCCCGCGTGGCCGGGACGGTGGGCGTTTTTGTTTTCACGCTCGTCGCGCTCCTCTCCTCCACGACCACGCCCGCCCGCGCGCAAACCCCGCGTCCCTCGCGCGCCCCCGCCGAGCAGGCGTGGTCGCGCCACGCCGCGCAATCGCACGCCACGCTCACCGCGCTCAACCAACCCGCCGCCCCCGCGCCCGCGCTCCCGCCGCCACCCGCGGGCGTGACCGATCTGGCGTTCGCGGAATTCTTCGGCCCCATCGGCGATCGCGGGCTCGAGTATTCCGCGCGGCTCCGCGCGCTCGACGGCCAACGTGTGCGGCTCGTCGGCTACATGGTCCGCACGCCCGCGCCCACGCCCGGGCTTTTCTTGTTCGCCGGCTGGCCGACCACGCTCGCGGGTAAAGGCGCCTGCGGCACCGACGACGCCCCGCCGACCGCCGTCCATGTTTTCCTCGCGCCCGGTGTCGAAGCCGCAACCAACTCCGCCGCGCGCCCCGCGCCCTATCGCCCCGGCCGCCTCGTCTTGATCGGCCGCCTCGCGCTCGGCCCGCGCGCCGAAGCCGACGGTCGCAACTCCACCGTCCGCCTCGTCCTCGACGCCGACGCGTCCGTCGATTTCTTCCTCGCCCCTGCCAATTCCCCCGCGCCTCCCTGACCGGCGCCGCCCCACGCGCCCTCATCCTCTCCGCCCCATGTCGACACGCCCCAGCCTTTTTCGCCGCGCCTACCTCGCCGCCCTCGCGTTCACGTTCGCGCTCGCCCC
>JBEANZ010000619.1:0-8302 GCA_041165185.1 Verrucomicrobiota bacterium
CCGTGTTCATCCGTGTCCATCCGTGGTTGAAAACTCCGTCTCCGATCCGGTTACGGCTACCCCACGCCGAACAAAACGCGCCGGTTTTTTTTGCGCCTTCTGCGCTTTTTGTGGCCCAACCCGATGATGCCTGACGGCCCCCACCGCTTCGCTTTCGCGTCCTGGCTCTTCCTCCGCGCGCTCGCCCTCGTCCACCTGATCGCGTTCGCCTCCGCGTGGTCCCAACTCGCCGGCCTCGTCGGCCCGCACGGCCTCCTCCCCGCGCAACCGTTCTTCGACGCCATCCGCGCCCAACACGGCACCGCCGCCTACCTCGGTCTCCCCTCGCTCTGCTGGATTTTCGGCGCCGGAAAATTCCTCCCGCTCCTCTGCGCCCTCGGCGTCGCGCTCTCGCTCGCGCTCTTCGCCGGCCTCGCGCCCGCCGCGTGCCTCGTCGCGCTCTGGGCGGCCTACCTCACGCTCTGCGGCGCCGGCCAGGTGTTTTTCAATTTCCAGTGGGATGCCCTGCTCCTCGAGACCACCTTCCTCGCCGTCTTCCTCGCCCCGTGGACGCTCCGCGAATTCCCGTTGCGCCGTCTCACGCGCCCCACGTTCACCGCCCTCTCCGCGCTCCATGATCCCCCGCACCTCGCCCGCTGGCTCCTGTGGTGGCTGCTCTTCCGCCTGATGTTTCTCTCCGGCGTCGTCAAACTCACCAGCGGCGATCCCACGTGGCGCGGCCTCACCGCGCTCACGTTTCACTACGAAACCCAGCCGCTCCCCACGCCCCTCGCGTGGTTCGCTCACCAACTCCCGCTCTCCTTCCACCGCGCCACCTGCGCCGCGATGTTCGCGATCGAGCTCGTCGCGCCGTTCCTGCTCTTCGCGCCGCGCGCGTTCCGCCACCGCGCCGCGCTGCTCATCATCGCGCTCATGGCCGCCATCGCGCTCACGGGCAACTACACGTTCTTCAACTTCCTCACGACCGCCCTCGCGCTCCTCTGCCTCGACGACACGTGGTGGTCGCGCCTCCTCGGCACCACGCGCCTCACCGCCCGCGATCCCGCCGCACCGATCGCTCCCACCGCTCCGCTCGCTCCCACCGCTGCGCTCGCTCCCACCGCTGCGCTCGCTCCCACCGCGACCGACACTCCTACCCGCACATTTCTTCGCCTCCTTCTCCGCTTCCGCCGCTGGCCGCTCCGCGTCGCCGCCGCGTTCGTGTTCGCCTACACCGCCGTCACCGCGCTGCCCGCCTTCACGCGCACCATCGTGTTTCCGCGCTTCGTTCACGCGCTCCAAAATCACCTCGGCCCCTTCCGCAGCCTCAACAACTACGGGCTCTTCGCCGTGATGACCAACCCCCGCCCCGAGCTCGTCCTCGAGGGCAGCGACGACACCCGCGAGTGGCGCGCCTACGAATTCCCCCACAAACCCGGCGCCCTCGCCCGCGCCCCGACGTGGATCGCGCCGCTCCAGCCGCGCCTCGACTGGCAACTCTGGTTCGCCGCCCTCGCCCCGCCCGATCAAAACCGCTGGACGCTCGCGCTCGCCGAACACGTCCTCCGCGGCACGCCCGAAGTCCTCGCGCTGCTCGCGACGAATCCCTTCCCGCAAAAGCCCCCGCGCTACGTCCGCCTCGTCCGCTACGAATACCACTTCACCGACCCCGCCACGCGCGGCCGCACCGGCGAAGTCTGGCGCCGCACCCCGCTTGATCTTTACCTCCCGCCCGCCTCCCTCCGCGCAAACTAGGGCGACCGCGCGGAGGCTCCTTTCCGCGGCAGCAGCGAGCCGACGCCATCCCCAGAGGCACCCGCCACCATCGGCTCACGCTCTGGGCCCGCGCCGCCTCCCAGCGCGCAAGGTCGGTCGGTTTGAAAAATCTTCCTACCAACAAGATCTTCCTACCTCACACTCCGAGGAAGCCGTTTCCCTCGAGATTTTCCCGGCGCAAAAAAACCTCTAACCACCCCCGCCGCGCCCGCGCCATGAAGTTTGTTTGCCGCTGCGCTCTGCCGGACTCATCGGTGCTGGCGCCATCTCCCTCCTCACACTTTCCATGCCCGCCCTCCGCGAAACTCCCCGCGCCCGCTTCGACGCCCTGCTCCGCACCGCCATCGAGACCGCCACGCTCCTCAAGCTCACCCTCGGCAAATCCCGCGCCGCCGATCCCACGCTGAAAAACATTTTCGTCCGCCCCGTCGCGCTCCACTCCGGCCCGCACCTCGCGTTCGTCTTTCGTCACGCCACGCGCGACGTCACGAAAAATTTCCCGCCCCCCGCCGCCCTCGCCGAACTCGCCCGCCTCATCGGCGCCGACTTCCTCGACGCCCACCTCTTCACCACCACGCACACCGTCCAACTCGAAACCCAACCCGACGCCTCCGCCCGCGTAAAAATCACCCCCGTCTCCGTCCCCGCCCAAACCGCCCCCGCCGCGCCGCCACCCGCGCACGACCGCGCCAAACACCACTTCATCCCCGCCGACGCCCCGTGGCTCCGCGCCCTCGGCGTCACCAACGACCACGCCCGCCCCCGCGAAGGCATGGCCGACAAATTCGCCCAGATCCAAAAATTCGCCGAACTCCTCACCCACCTCCTCGCCGAAGCCTTCCCGTCGGCCGCGCTCACCCCGCGCATCATCGCCGCTCCCGGATCCACCACGCCCTCCGCCTCCAATTCCGATTCCGACTCTCAGCTCTTGGCCGGAACGATTCAGCCCAGAGCTCAGAGCCAAGAGCTGAGAGCAGAACCAAACGGTGAACTCCGTCAGAGCCTTTCCGAATTTGATCCCACGCTCCGTGGAACGGGCTCTCAGCTCTCGACTCTCAGCTCTCAGCTGCACGAGTCCGGCATAGCTCTTAGCTCTCAGCCTCCCAACTCTGCGCCTCAGCTCCCAGCTCCCGCCTCTCAGCTCCGCATCCTGGACGCCGGCTCCGGCAAAGGCTACCTCACCTTCGCCCTCGCCCACCTCCTCGGCCCGCGTGCCACGATCACCGGCATCGAGTCCCGCCCCGAACTCGTCGCCCTCTGCAACCGCCTCGCCCGCGAAAACAATTTCCCGAACCTCACCTTCACCGCCGCCCGCATCGCCGACTCCGCCACTGAATACGCTGCGCCCGCGTCCTCCGCGCCACTCACCGCCGCCGCGCCCACCGCGTCCACCCGGCTCGCCACCGCAGCCCAATTCGCCGCCGCCACCACGCCCTCCTCCTCAATCGAAAATCGAAAATCGAAAATCCAAAATCTCGACGTCCTCCTCGCCCTCCACGCCTGCGACACCGCCACCGACGACGCCCTCGCCCGCGGCATCGCCGCCGGCGCGCGACTCCTCGTCGTCGCCCCGTGTTGCCAGAAGGAACTCCGCGCCCAACTCATCGCCCCGCCCGTCCTCGCCGACGCCCTGCGCCACGGCATTTTCCAGGAGCGCCAGGCCGAGTTCGTCACCGACGCCCTCCGCGCGCAGCTCCTCGAGTGGGCCGGCTACCGCACAAAAGTCTTCGAGTTCATCTCCACCGAACACACCGCGAAAAACCTCATGATCGCCGCCATCCGCACGCGCCCGTGCGGCACCCCCGACGACCTCCTCGCCCAACGCCTCCGCGCCTTCGCCACCTTCTACGGCCTCCGCACCCAAGCCCTCGCCACGCAGCTAGGCTGCGCGCTCACACGATGAATGGCATACGCCTTAACTTCCTTCTGTTCGCACTTGGCGCGTCACTTAATTTTGCCCGCGCTACGCCACGCGAAACCGCAATCGAACTGGTCGGAGTGCTTTCCACGGGCGGCTCGATGCACCTAGCCCTTCGCGACACACTCGGCGGTCCTGTCGAGTGGGTTTTGATCGGCCGAGAATTTCGCGGCTATCAAATCAAGTCCTATTCGTCGAATGACGAGACGGCGCTAGTCGAAAGGAACCAACGGCAATTTACTCTGCACCTTGCGCCAGCGCACACGACGCCAGCGCCGCAACGTGGTCCACTCACCGCGGACGAGTCGAAGAGAATATTTAGTCACCTCCGACAGATCTCCACGGCGTCCACCTCGTATTTCCTCGCGTTCGGCTATCCGCCCGCACGCTTTGAGGATCTAACCGGTGACACCGAACGATTTGGCTTTCGCCTGATCCTCACCTCGGTCGCGGGAGAAGACTACCACACCGTCCCATTTTTTGGCAGGGAGCCGCTCTATTCGATCACGATAAACGGCGAAACGATCACTTACGACGAGCGCGTGGGAGTTGAGAACCGCTCAACCCATTACGTGTTCAAATTCGGTGACAATGCAACAAAGGTTGCCCGCTCGTTTGGTCTGAGCGTCAGTAAGTTGGTAGAGCTGAATCCACATTTTGACCCTGCTAAGCCGAGGATCGATGATACTATTCGAATTCGCTAAATGAATTGGGAAACGCTGCACTGGCCCACCCTTGATCGCCTTCGCGAGAAATTCCTCCGCGGCGCCGCCTCCGCCGAATCCTACTGGGAAACCGACGCCGACCTCGCGAGCTACGATCTCACCTACGCCGAGCGCATCGGCTGGAAATGGGACCACGTCCTCCGCGAACTCCGCCTCCGCGCCTGGCGTCCGCGCGCGCGCACCGTCCTCGACTGGGGCTGCGGCAGCGGCATCGCCGCCCGCCGCGTGATCGAGTTTTTCGGCGCGGAAAATTTTTCCGAACTCACCGTCTGGGATCGCTCGCCGCTCGCGTGCGACTTCGCCGCCCGCGCCGCCCGCGCCGCGTTTCCCGCCCTCCGCGTCGTCGAGGCGACACCGAATTTTCTCACCGCCGCCGTCGCCTCTCCTGCTCTCAGCTCTGAGCTCTCAACTCTCAGCTCCCCGACCTCCGACGCCGAACCCATCGGCCTCCTCGTGATCAGCCACGTGCTCAACGAGCTCCCGCCCGCCGCGCTCGACGCACTCCTCCTCCTCGCGCGCCGCGCCGAGCACGTCCTCTGGGTCGAGCCCGGCACGCACGCCGCCAGCCGCGCGCTCGGCGCCGTCCGCGAAAATCTCCGCGCCGACTTTTCCGTCGTCGCCCCCTGCACCCACCACGACGCCTGCCCGGTCCTCGCGCCCGCCAACCACCGCCACTGGTGCCACGCCTTCGCCCCGCCGCCGCCCGCGATCTACGCCGACCCCAACTGGGTCCGCTTCGCCCAACGCGCCGGCATCGATCTCCGCAGCCTGCCCTACGCTTTTCTCGCGCTCGACCGCCAACCTCCGTCCGACGCCGCCGGCCTCTCCCGCGTGATCGGCCGCCCCGAGTTTTTCAAACCCTACGCCCGCCTCCTCAACTGCGACGCCACCGGCCTCGCCGAACTCGAACTCCCCAAGCGCGCCGACCCCGCCCTCTTCAAACAACTCGAGCGCACCAAGGCCCCGCTCGTTTTTCGCTGGCGTCGCGATGGCGAAAAGATCCTCGGCGGCACCGCGCTTGCGCTCCCCGACTCCGCTCCGCAGTCCTCCGCCGAGTCCCCATGATCACGCCGCCGCAAGATTCCCCGCTCCCGTCCACGCCGCCCTCGCCCTCCCCGCGCCCGATTCGCTGGTGGCCTGCCGGGCTCGTGCTCGGCGCGGCGACCATCGCGATCACCGTCGTGCGCCTCCGCGGCGGCCTCACGTTTCAACAACGCAACCTCACGACCTCCATGATCGTGCTCGCGGCCGTCGCGCTCCTGTTTCTGTGGTGGACGCTCCTCTCGCGCGCCCGCGCCCGCTCGCGACTCCTCGTCGCGCTCGGCGCGCTCGTGCTCGTCGGCGGGGGCGTCGCGGCATTTCGCGTGCGTGGCGTCAGCGGCGATCTCGTGCCGATCCTCGAGCCGCGCTGGGCCCGCGCTCGTCGTGCCACTACCACCCCCATTGTCACCGCACCCGCCGCGCCGGGGCCTTCCGCGACGGCCGTCGCGCCCGACCGCCCTTCGACCAAATCCGCGCTCCCGCAGCGTCCGAACTTTCCGCAATTCCTCGGTCCCGATCGCACCGCCGTCCTCGCCGGCCCCGCGCTCGCCGCCGATTGGGCCGCGCGCCCGCCGGAGATACTGTGGCGCACCAAGATCGGCCCCGGCTGGTCCGGCTTTGCCATCGTCGGCGACCGCGCCCTCACGCAGGAGCAGGACGGGCCGCGCGAACTGGTCACTTGTTACGATCTCGGCACCGGCCGCCGTCTCTGGTCGCACGCCGACACCACGCGCTACGACAACCCCATCGGCGGCGAGGGCCCGCGCGCCACGCCCACCGTCGTCGGCGATCGCGTGTTCACGCTCGGCTCGACGGGCCGCCTCAACGCCCTCGACCTCGCGACCGGCAACGTCCACTGGACCCGCGATCTCGTCGCCGAGACCGGCGCGAAAATCCCCGAGTGGGGTTACGCCGGTTCGCCGCTCGTGCTCGACGGTCGCGTCATCGTCAGCGCCGGCGGCACCGCCAACAAATCCCTCCTCGCCTACGCCGCCGACACCGGCGCACTCGCGTGGGCCGCCGGCACCGCCGAGGCGGGCTACGGCGCGCCGTTCGTCGCCACGCTCGCCGGCCGCCGCCAAATCCTCGCCTACAACCACCGCCGCATCACCGCGCACGACGCCGCCGACGGCGCCGTGCTCTGGGAATACCCCTGGGGCCTCGGCTACCCGCACGTCGCCGTGCCCGTCGTCGTCGGCGCGGACCGCGTCGTATTTTCCGCCGGCTACGGCGTCGGCAGCGAGTTGCTGGAGGTGAAGAAAAACGCCGATCAAAAACTGTCGGCCGCGGCCCAGTGGCGCTCGCTCAAGCTCAAGGCGAAGTTTGCCAACCCCGTCGCGCGCGACGGTTTTCTTTACGGCCTCGACGACGGCATCCTCGTGTGCCTCGACCTCGCCGACGGCGCCCTCCGTTGGAAGGAAGGCCGCCACGGCCACGGCCAAGCGCTGTTGGTCGGCGACTTGTTCCTGCTCATGGCCGAGAGCGGCGAACTGATCCTCCTGCGCCCCGATCCGACCGGACCGCACGAGCTTCACCGCCAACGCATTTTCTCCTCAAAGACGTGGAACCCAATCGCCCTCGCCGGCGATCTGCTCCTCGTGCGCAACGACCTCGAAGCCGTCTGCCTCCGCCTCCCCCTCGCGAAATAGCCGCCCCGCACGCTCGCCCCACCGCGGGCCCGTTCGCCTCCGGATTCCGTCCGATGCCAACGTGCCGCAGGACTGGCTTCTTGTAGGGCCGCCGCTCGTCGGCGTGCCGTCGCGGCTATCACGCGGAAAAACAATTCGACGCCCGCCCGTGTTCGCACGCGCGCGGCGCGACTTCCCACCGCGAACCCCCGCTCCGTGGACTGGGCTCTCAGCTCTAGCCTCAGCCCCGCCCCTCTCCTCACGGCACCCGCGCAATCGTATTGAAAATCTCGCACTCGATCGGCGTGCCGTCCAACGCCCGGATCGCCACGCCGATTTTCATCTGCATCACCGGCGCGAGCGACGGGATGTCCAGCGCCACCGTGCGACCGTCGGCGAGGAGTTGCGCGCCGCGCACCTCGACCGGGTCGTGGCCTTTCTCGCCCGGGCGCGCCACCGAGAATTCCGGCGAGCCATACGCCTTCGTCCACTGGTAGGTCCACCGTTCGACGGCAAAGTTCGCCGCATCGGCCGCCGCTTTCGGATCGAGCGGCTGCGCAAACGTGATCTCGATGCGCCCGGTTTTCACGTGCAGCGCCGTCGGCAGCGCGACGGGTTTGCCGGTGTAGCGCACGCGTTGCAGCGCACCGTCGCGCCGCGCGTCGCCCTGCCAGCCCTTGAAGCCGCACACGTAGAGTTGCCCGTCGGCGGGATTGAAGCGCGCGCGCATGATCCCCGACTCAAATTTCAACGGAAACCGCACCGCGCCCGCCTGCCGCACGCCGCCGATCTCCTCGTCCATCACGAGAAACAGCGCCGCGCGCCCATAGGAGAGATGGAGCAGGCTCTCGCCAAACGGTCCCCAGCGCCCGCCCGCCGGCACCCACGCCTGACCGCCGCTGGAGTTGTCCACCTTGTCGTGCGGCAACCACAGCGCCGGCCGTCCGTAGTCCGTCGGCCGCGGCCCGTGCGCGAGCTCGGGCACGCCGAGAAAGTCGCCCTCGCGCACGAAGCTCAGGCGCGACGTCGGCACCCAGTCGCCCTCGTTGTCGGAGACCGACAAGCGATCATCCGGACCGATCGCGAGACCGTTCGGCGCGCGGGCACCGTGCGCGAACACGTCGAATTTTTTCCCATCCGCCGACACCCGCGCCACGATCCCGTGGTGCGGCGTGATCGCGTCCCAGCCGAAACCGCCGGCGCGGAGCGGGCTGCATTTCAGGAAGTAGAAATTG
>JBEANZ010000620.1:0-2526 GCA_041165185.1 Verrucomicrobiota bacterium
AAACTCGGCGCGATCGGCGAGTTGCTGCGCGTTTTCCAAGTAGGTTTTGTATTGGAGCAGCGCGCGAATCACGGTGCCGGAACGAATAAAACCGTCCTTCGCGTCGGCGTGGTCGGGCTCAAGCTTGAGGGTTTGATCGTAGGCGTTGTGCGCCTCGACCCACTGGTGCTCGTTTTCAAACGCGTAGGCCTTGTTGAGCGCGGCGAGCACGGCTTCGCGGTGCTCGTTTTCGCGGGCGGATTTCAGCATCGCCTGCACCTCCGGTTTCTTGGCGTCCACCTTGAGGGCGTTTTGCGACTCGACGATGGCCTTGGCCCAGTCCTTGGCCTTCATCGCGGCCTGCGCGGCGGCGAGCGCGGTGTTGAACTTCGTTTCCTTTTCAAGGCGCGCGGCGCGTTCCTTGCCCGCCTGCGCGGCGGCCGAAAAACCGTCGAGGGCAAACGCCTTCTGGTAGGCCTCGGCGGCGGCGGCAAACTGGCTTTGTTTTTCGAGACCCTCGCCCTGCAGTAACAGCGCGAACACCCGGTCGATCGTCTCGGCGCGCTTGAGGCCGAGGGTCGCGACCTCGCTGCCCGGGGCTTTCTCCAGCGCCGCCTTGAAGCTCGCTTTCGCGCCGGCCTTGTCGCCCTTCGTGAGCGCCTGCTGGCCCTTGAGCAGGTTTTCGCCGACGAAATCGCTGATGGCGGTCTCCGCCCTCTTCAACTCGGCGTAGCCGTGGTCGAGGGCTTCTTTCGCCGCGAGAAAATTTCCCTCCTCGAGGAGCTTGCGGCCGTTGCCGGCGTCGGTGAGCGCGGTCTCGAGCGCGTTCGGCGCGAGCGTCCGCGCAATCTCGAGATCCTTGATGCGGAGGAGAATCGCGTCCTTGGCCTTCGTCGCTTCCTGCTTCGCCTTGATGGAGAGGCCGAAGTTGGCGATGTCGCCGTTGAGGACCGTGAGCTTCGCGTGGGCGGCGGCAAACTCGTGCGATTTCATCAGCGCCTGCGCGTCGTCGAGATCCTTTTTGATGAGAATCATGCGCTGGAGCAGCAGCGGGTGGTTGTCGGGAATCTGCTGGAGGCTCGCGAGGCCCTTGGAGGCGCTGTCAAACGCGAGCTCCGCCTTCGACTGGCTGACAAAGGTGGAGTTGGGATTCTCCGGGACGGCCGCGACTGCCGGCGCGGGGCCGGCGCCGCCGAAAATCTCGACGTGGAGAAATTTCCGAGCGACGCGATTGACGATTCCGAGCGCGATCAGCACGGCGAAAAATCCGCCGACCGTCGCCAACACGAGGCGCGGCCACGTCCAGCGGCTCTTCGCGGCCTCGCGACCGGCCTCCGGGTTCCAATGGATGACGCGGCGCTTTTTTCCGGGAAGGGAGTCGTTTTCTTCAGCCATGGGGAGAATGCCAGCGGGATTGAATGGGGGGACGCGCGCGGGCGCGGTTGGTTTCGCCGGGCCTGCGATAGCCGGGGACTGTGCGAGGTCCGAAAAAAAATGCAAAGGGCAACTTGAGTTTTCGGAACCTCCGCGCGCCGCTCCCGTCCGAAAACGGCGCGGCGCTTGCCAAGCACGAAGCGTCGCCTATCTGTCTGCGCCGGTCCGCCCCTTTTCTCGCACCATGAAGCTCTCGCCCCGCATCGCCCTGTCCCTCGCGGCCGGACTCGTTCTGGCCGGCTGCTATGAAGTCCCCGTCACCGGCCGCAAGGCGCTGAATCTGGTGAACGAATCCGAAATGGCCAAGATCAGCGCCGTCGGTTTCGCGGAGATCAAGGCGAAGACCCGCCTCTCCCGCAACGAAACCCACATCGCGCTCGTCGAGCGAATCGGCGAGCGGCTGCGGGGCGTCGTGCCGATCTGGGACATGCCGGACGCGGACTGGGAGTTCCTCGTGTTCGACGCCAAGGACGTCAACGCGTTCGCGATGGCCGGCGGCAAGGGCGGCGTCTACGAGGGCCTCTTCAAGATCATCGATAACGAGGATCAGCTCGCGTTCGTGATGGCGCACGAACTCGCGCACGTGACGGCGAAACACGTCCACGAGCGCGTATCGCACGCGCTGGCGATGCAGTCGGTCGGCCTCCTCGGCACGGCCGCGCTGATGGTAAATGGCGTCGGCGCGCTCTCGCAGGAGGCGCTGATGTCCGCGTATGGCTTTGGCGCCGCGGCTGGCGGCCTGGCCTTCGACCGCCGCATGGAGCGCGAGGCGGACTATATCGGCCTGATGTATATGGCGCAGGCCGGCTACGATCCGAACGAATCGATCAAAGTCCTTGACCGGCTGAACACGTTGCACGAGGCCGCCGGCATGGGTTCGGGCTCGTGGCTCTCAACGCACCCGTCGCATCCGGAGCGCATCATTGCGCTGCTCGACGCGATGCCGAAGGCCTTGAAGACGCGCGACGAGGCCCGCGCTCAGAAAGCCTCGCCCGTCATCATTAAGGGCACTTTGAATAATTGCTATTTCGGGAAACGAGCGCCGGCGCGGCGCAGAAAAACATTGTGCCGCCGGGTCCGGCGGCACAATGCGCGCAATGGCAAGTTTTTTAT
>JBEANZ010000621.1:0-3997 GCA_041165185.1 Verrucomicrobiota bacterium
GCGCGGACCTCGGCCTCGGCGGCGGCGAGGGCGTCGGCGCGCCCGCCGAGGCGCGCGGTCGCGAGTTGCGCGGCGAGTTCCTCGCTCGCGCGGAGATTGCGCCGGTGCGTGAGCCGCGCGCGGTCGATGTCGCTCTCGGTGATGACGCGCGTCGCAAACAGGCTCTCCTGCCGCGCGAGATCGAGTTTCGAGAGATCGGCGGCGGCGGCGGTCTGTTCGAGGCGGGCCTCGAGCGCGGCGAGTTCGCTCGGGCGCGCGCCTTTTTGCGCATCGGCGAGGCGCGCCTGCGCGGCGCGGAGCTGCTCGGCGGCCTGGCGTTGCGCGGCGAGCTCGGCGCCGCGTTCGAGGACGAAGAGCGCCGCGCCGGCCCCGACGCGCGCGCCTTTTTGCACGGCGAGTTTTTCGAGTTGGCCGGCGAGCGGCGCGGCGACGTAGACGAATTCGCCCTCGCAGTAACCCTGCCAGCCCGACGGCGCCTGCCGCGCACAACCCGCGAAGCCCAGCCCGGCCAAAACGATCACAACGAGAGCGCGCATGGGCGGGTTCTGGCCCCGGCCGCCGCGCGCGCCAAGATCGTATCCGGCCCCGCGCGATTCGCGCCGCCGCGCAACTTGACGCGCCCGCGCGTGTCCTGCTACCAACCGCCCTCGTCATGATCGCCCGCCGCACCCCATCGCGCCGCCTGCTTGCCCTCGCAGCCGCCGCCTTGCTCGCGCTCGCGATGCGCGCGGCGCCCGCGGAGTCGTCGCGGGCGTCCTCCTCGCCGTTTCTCCCCGCGCAGACCGCCACGCCCAACGCCGCCGCCGCGGCGAACAACGCCACGCTCGACTTCCTCGGCGTCATGGATCTGCCCGACGGCCGGCGCTTCCGCATCATCGACGCGCAGAAAAAAACCGGCGTGTGGATCGGCCTCAACGAACTCGAGCCCAAGCTCAACTTCGTCATCAAGCAGCACGATCCCTCCGGCCCCCGCGACACCATCACCGTCGAGCAGGCGGGCCGCTCGTTCACGCTCCAGTTGCGCGAGGGCAAGGTCGTCTCCTCCGGCGCCGCCGGTTCCATGGTGCCGCCGCCGATGAGCAACGTCCCCGCCGCCGTCACCAACGCCGTCGTCGTCAACCCCTCGCCCGCCGACGAGCAGGCGCGGCTCGACGCCGTCGTCGCCGAGGTCGCCCGCCGCCGCGCGTTGCGCGATCAGTCCGCCCCGCCCGTCACCCCCGCGCCGCCGCCCCCGGCGCGGCCGTAGGCGCTTCCGTCGCGTAGCGGCGGGCGTCCCTGCCCGCCGGTCCGGATCGCCGCCGGGTATTTCTCGCCGCGCCCAACCGCGCTTCGCGCCGCGCGCCGAAAAAAATTCCGTGCGCCGCCCGCGCCCCGCGCGCACGCTCGCCAGTCCATGTCGCCCGCCGCCGCCCTCGCCGCTCCGTCCGCCGACGCGCCCGCCAACGGCGCGCTCGTGCGGCGGCTCTTCCGGCTCGCCTGGCGCTACCGGCTCCACTGCGCCCAGGTCCTCGCGATCCAGCTCGCGTTGCTCACGATGGGGATCGCCGGGCTGGGTTTCACCGGCCTCGGCATCGACTACATCCGCCACGTCGTCGAGGGCACGCCCCTCGCGGCCGCCGGCCTCCGCCTGCCGTTGCCCGCGTCGTGGCCCTACTGGCAGGTCCTCGCGCTCCTCGCCGCGCTCATCCTCGTCCTCGCGCTCGGCCGCGCCGCGCTCAACTACGTTTACGCCGTCTCCGTCAACCGCCTCGTCCAACAACGCCTCGTCGTCGATCTGCGCGCCGAGGTTTACGACAAACTCCAGCGGCTCTCCTTCCGCTTCTTCGACGCCAACACCACCAGCTCCATCATCACGCGCGTGACGAGCGATGTGCAGAGCGTGCGCATGTTCGTCGATCAGGTGCTCATCCAAAGCGTGATCATGGGCATCTCGCTCACCGTTTACGTCGCCTACATGGCGAGCCTCAGCCCGGGCCTCACGCTCGCGTGCCTCGCGACCACGCCGCTCCTCGCGCTCCTCTCCGCCTGGCACACGCGCCGCACCCAGCCCGAATACGCGCGCAACCGCACGCTCGTCGAACACATGGTCCAGGTCTTCGTCGAAAACCTCCAGGGCATCGCCGTCACCAAGGCCTTCGGCCGCGAGGCCGAGGCGCGCAAAAAATTCGACACCGCCAACGACGCGGTCCTCGCCCAACAGCACCTCATCTTCTGGCGCGTGAGTTTGTTCTCCCCCGCGATCGGGTTTCTCACGCGCCTCAACATGATGGTCCTCCTCGGCTACGGCGGCTGGCTCGTCATCCACGGCCGCCTCCCGCTCGGCGCCGGCCTCGTCGTCTTCGCCGGCCTCCTCGAGCAGTTTTCCGGGCAGGTCAACAACGTCGCCACCCTCGTCAACTCCGTGCAGCAATCGCTCATCGGCGCGCGCCGCGTCTTCGAAATCCTCGACGCCCCGATCGAAATCAAAAACGCGCCCGACGCCCTGCGCTGCCCGCGCCTCGCGGGCCGCGTCACGTTTGAAAACGTCTCCTTCGCCTACGCCGGCGCCGAAACCGTCGTGCGCGACATCGCGCTCGACGTCGCGCCCGGCCAGTGCGTCGCCATCCTCGGCGCGACCGGCGCGGGCAAGAGCGTGTTGATGAGCCTCATCCCGCGCTTCTTCGATCCCACCGCCGGCCGCGTGCTCCTCGACGGCCGCGACGCCCGCACGCTCCACCTCGACGATCTGCGCCGCAACATCGGCCTCGTTTTCCAGGAAAGTTTTCTCTTCTCCAACACCGTCGCCGCCAACCTCGCCTTCGGCCACCCCGAGGCCACGCGCGCGCAAATCGAAAAAGCCGCGCGCATCGCCGCCGCGCACGATTTCATCACCGCGCTCCCGCACGGCTACGACACCGTGCTCGGCGAAAGCGGCAACACCCTCTCCGGCGGCCAGCGCCAGCGCCTCGCCATCGCCCGCGCCGTCCTCCTCGAACCCGCCATCCTCCTCCTCGACGACCCCACCGCCGCGATCGACAGCGAGACGGAGCATGAAATTTTCGAGGCGCTCGACCGCGCGATCACGGGGCGCACGACGTTCATCGTCGCGCACCGATTGAGCACGCTGCGCCGGGCGGATTTCATCCTCGTCCTCGAACACGGCCGCATCGTCCAACGCGGCACGCACGATCAACTCATGCGCGAACCCGGCCCGTATCTGCGCGTCGCCCAACTCCAACTCGTCGACGGCCGCGACCTGCTCGATGTAGGGCGGGGTCTCCCGACCCCGCCGCCATCCGCAAACAAGGGCTCCGCATGACCCGCGATCTTTCTCTTCGATCGTTCTGGTTTTCCTCTGTTTCCAGTGGGTCGAAGGCCGCCGGCTCAGAAGCCCCGAAGGGGCGAAAGTCGATAGCCCAGGGCAACGCCCTGGGATTCAGATTGAAAAATGTCTTCGCCCTGAAGGGGCGACACCCGCGCCCGGTTTCGCCCCTTCAGGGCTTGGATTCTTGCCGGGCACATTCCCCAGGGCGTTGCCCTGGGCTTTCAACTTTTCGCCCCGTTGGGGCTCCCAATCCCGAGCAACTACTCGCCGAAAACAGCCGGGAATCTGGTTTCTCTTTCCTCTTTCTCCGGTTCGAGAGCGCGATGCCCGTGCGCACCCTCACGCCCACCGGAGGAGAAAGATTAAGAGAAAGATCCCGACCCAGCCGAGGGAGGGCCGCCTATGAGCGCCGCCCCCGCCCCCCTCCGACCGGAGGTTTCCCATGAGCGCTGATCTTTCTCTTCGATCTTTCTCTTTCTTCTTTCTCCGGTTCGAGAGCGCGATGCCCACGCGCACTCTCACGCTCACCGGCCCACGCCTCGGAGGAGAAAGATTAAGAGAAAGAGAAAAGAGAAAGATCCCGAGCCGGCCAAGGGAGGGCCGCCTATGAGCGCCGCCCCCGCCCCCCTCCGACCGGAGGTTTCCCATGAGCGCTGATCTTTCTCTTCGATCTTTCTCTTTCTTCTTTCTCCG
>JBEANZ010000622.1:0-6288 GCA_041165185.1 Verrucomicrobiota bacterium
GTGACGGCGAGTTCGACGGCGAGTTTGCTGGCGCGCGCGATGAC
The DNA here is from genome assembly GCA_041165185.1 of Verrucomicrobiota bacterium. Lineage (GTDB taxonomy): Bacteria > Verrucomicrobiota > Verrucomicrobiia > Opitutales > Opitutaceae > JBEANZ01. The sequence goes on from JBEANZ010000622.1 coordinate 45, forward strand.
GGGGGTGTCGAAGGTCCAGCGGGTGCCCTCGAGGTGGACGCGGACGAGGGCGCCGCCGTTGCCGGTGCGGATGCTGAGGGCGCGGGCCTCGTAGGCGGCGATGGTGAAGAGGGCGCTCGTGCGGAGTTGCGCGAGCGGTTGGGCGAGGGTGTCGGCAAGGGTGCGGCGGACGACGTGGACGTTTTGATCGTCGGTGAGGAGGTAGAGGACGTTGCCGGCCTTGGTGGTGTCGCCGAGGCGGAGGGTGGTGGGCGTGGTGGCGCGCGGGGAGCCGGGTTCGCCGGAGGTGAAGGCGAGGGTGAGCTTGGGTTTGTCGAGGCCGTAGTCGGCGAGGGACTGCTTGTTGGCGGCGAGGGCGGCGGCGCTGAAGAGGGTCTCGTGTTCGAGGAGCTGGATGTCGGCGATGATGGATTTGACGGCGAAGGGATTGGCGGGCCACTCGAGGGGCTTGGTGAGCCACCAGGTTTCGCCGCGGCGTTCGAGGCGGTAGGAGTCGGGGCCGGTGAATTCGAGGGAGCGGATATCGGAGGCCTCGGGGCCGAGGACGCGTTTGCGCGTCTCGAGGGCGCGGCGCTCGGTGGTCCAGTTGCGCTCGAACTTGAAGATGAAAAAAAACAGGACGACGTTCAGGAAAACGAGGGCGAGCGTGACTTTGGTGCGCACGGGAGGAAGGAAAGGCTGAAGGGCTGAAAGGCTAAAGGGCTGAAATCGGAAGGGTGGAAGGCGGCAGGGTTGTGGAGATTTTTTCTAGGGTAGTTGTTCAGCCTTTCAGTCCTTCAGTCATTCAGCCTTTCCCTCAGCTCCGGCGCGTCCAGTAGACGATGAGGCCGAGGAGGGCGGCGGCGCCGGGGAGGGCGAAGAGGAGCGAGTAACGGAGGCGCTGCAACTCGCCCGCGCTGAGCGAGAGTTGGAAGCGCTCGATGGGGCGCGGCGGGACGTTGAGCTGGCGGTCACGATCGAGGGTCCAGTTGACGGCGCCGAAAAAAATCGGGAGCGCGCCGGCGGCGGCGATGCGGTGGTTGGCCACGAAGTCGCCCGTGCCGAACACCACGAGGCGGCCGCCGGGCACGCTGAACGCGGCCTTGTCGCGGGCGTTGAGGCGTTCGGAGGCGAGCGCGACGCCGAGGCTGTCCTTCGGCTCCATGCCGGGGATCGGGCGGATATCGACGCCGGGATCGAAGCGGGGGAGGCGGCCGGAGCGGTAGTCGCGTTCGCCCCACGCGGTGGCGGAAGTGCCGGCGAGCGCGGTGACGGTGAGGCCGCCGCCGATCGTGCGGCCGGGATCGGGGCGGACGCTGCGGGTTTTGCCGAGGCGGAGGGGAATCTGGTTGGTGACGAGCGTCTGCGTGATCGGGTGGGTCTTGTCGAAGGCCCAGATGACGAGGTCGCCGTCGTCGGTGACGCTCTTGAGATCGGTGTCGAAGATGCGGTCGTCGTCGACGAGCACGCCCCAGTCGAGGAGGAGATCGTCGAGGCCGAGGGCGTCGACGCCGATGCCGGGCGCGAGACAGAGGATGAGGCGGCCGGCGTGCGCGGAGAGAAACTGGCGCAACAGTTCCTGCTCGGCGGGGGCGAAGCGGGTCTGCGGCGCGACGGCGACGAGGAGGGCGTCGGCGGGGATTTTGCGCGAGGCGGTGAGGTCGAGGGTGTCGACGGCGAGATTACGGATGGCGAGTTCGTTGCGGAGCGTGGAGAGGCCGCGCACGGGGGCGACGTCGTCGGGGCGGAGTTCGCCGTGGCCGGTGAGGAAAAGGACCTGCGGCTTCGTGGGGCTGGAGACGTCGAGGAGGGCGTTGGTGATGGCCTGCTCGCCGAGGAACGCGGCGGGGGTCTTGTCCTTGGGGTTGAGGCGGTAGAGTTCGCTGACGGTGAGGGCGTGCCGGCGATCGTCGCACAGGAGGAGGAGGACGCCGGCCTTCTCGATGCCGAGGCGCTCGGCCTCGCGGCGGTTGAGAAACGGATCGAGGTAGGTGACGGTGATGCGGCCGGCGGGGTTGGCGTCGGTGGCGTTGACGTATTCCTTGAGGAGGCCGCGGACCTCGGGGTCGTTGGCCTCGTCGGTGAAGGTGACGACGATGTTGACGGGCTGCGGGAGGTGCCGGATCCAGGAGAGGGTCTCGGGGGAGAGGGAGTAGCGGCGGTGTTGGGTGAGGTCCTTGCGGAGGGACTGGGCGTGGTTGCGCGCGAGGTAGTTGAGGCCGAGGAAAAACGTGGTGAACAGCACGGCCTGCAACACGAGGTTGAGCGTGCGGATCCAGCGGGCGGCGCGGAAGCTGTCGAAGGGAGTCACGCTCGTGGCGGGGGCTGAAAGGTGAGGGCGGGAAACGCGTGACGCGGCGCGCGGGCCGAGAGCGGAGAGCTGAGAGCTGGGAGCAAGAAAATCATGACGACGGTGGCGGTGGGTTTGGCTCTTAGCTCTCAGCTCTGTGCTCTCGACTCATTAGCTGTGCACAATCTTCGCCTCGACGCCGAGGATGCTGAAGATGAGCGCGAGCACGGTGCCGCTCAGGTAAAACAAGATTTGCCGCGCGTCGACGACGCCGCGCGTGAAGTCGTCGTAGTGCGCGAAGATGTGGCCGTAATCGAGCGCGGCCTTGACCGGCGCGAGGCCGTCGCGGTTGAGCCAGGCGGCCTCGGTCGCGAGGAAGCGTCCGCCGGCGATGAGCGCGAAGAGCATCGTAAACGCGAGGATGCCGGCGACGGCCTGATTGCGCGCGAGCGAGCTGGCGAAGACGCCGATGGCGACGAACAGCAGGCCCGACACCGCGATGAACAGGTAGCCGCCGATGAGCGGGCCGGGATCGAGGAAGCGGGCGTCGCCGGAGAATTTTTTCAGGATGTAGAAAAACCCGCCGGTGCCGCCCCAGAACGCGACGTAGAGCAGGTAGGCCGCGCCGTATTTGCCGAGCACGACCTCGGTGGTGGTGACGGGCGTGGTGAGCAGCGTCTCGATGGTGCCGAGGCGGCGTTCCTCGGCGAGGCAGCGCATCGTGAGGAGCGGCACCATGAACAGCACGGGCAACCAGAACGACTCGAAGAACACGTGCGCCGGCGAGAGCTCCTGAGGCGCCTTGCTGTAGCTCTCGAGGATGCCGGTGAACATGAACCCCATCACTGCGAGAAACAGCACGCCCGCGATGTAGGTGCTCGGGTTGACGAGCAGCATCCGGATCTCGTGGGAGAGGAGCGTGAGGAAGTGTTTCAAGGGAAAGGCTGAAGGCTGAAGGCTGAAAGCTGAAGGACTGAAGGCGGAAGCGAGGAGGGCGGATCTTGTGGACCGGTCTTGTAGGGCTGCCGCTTGGCGGCATGCCGTCGCGGCGATCAGGTGCGTCGCGCGACGGCTCGCCGGCAAGCGGCGGCCCTACGGTGGGAGGGTGATTCGGGTGTGGTGGTGAGGAGCGGTGCTGAAGGAAAATTTTTTCGACGGTGAGGCGCGGGATTTGTTCAGCCTTTCAGCCCTTCGGTCCTTCAGCCTTTGGCGCCGCAGGCGCCACCACGGCGTCCCAGGTGCGGCGGGTGGCGGCGAGGAACACGTCCTCGAGCGTCGGCTGGAGGCGCGCGAGGGAGCGCACGCGAAGATTCTTTGCGAGCAGCGCGGCGAGGATTTTTTCGCCGAGCTCGTCGTTGTTTTCCGTGGTCAGCGCGATGCGCCGGAAACCCGCGGCGTCCGGTTCGCCCTGCGCGGTCGGGCGCAGCGTGGCGTCGACGGCGGCGAGCGCGGCGGGCAACACCGCGAGATCGCCGGCGGCCTCGAGTTGGTAGTTGGCTCGGCCGAGGATTTCGCGGCGCAGCTCGGCGGGCGTGCCCTGCGCGACGACGCGGCCCTGGTTGATGATGACCACGCGATCGCAGGTCTGCTCGATCTCGGGGAGGATGTGCGAGGAGATGAGCACGGTCATGCGCCCGCGCAGGCTCGCGATGAGATCGCGGACGATGAGGATTTGGTGCGGGTCGAGGCCGATGGTCGGCTCGTCCATGATGATCACCGGCGGTTCAGCGAGGATGGCCTCGGCGATGCCAACGCGTTGGCGGTAGCCTTTCGAGAGCTGGCCGATGATTTTGTGGCGGACGCGTTTGAGGTCGCAGACCTCGAGCACCTCGTCGATGCGCGGGCCGAGGAGGCGGCGGCGGACCTCCTTTAGGCGGCCGCGAAAATAGAGATACTCGGAGACGCGCATGTCCTCGGGCAGCGGGTTGTTCTCCGGCATGTAACCGATCTTGCGCTTCACCTCGTCGGGGTGGCTCGCGACGGAGACGCCGCAGATTTTCACGCTGCCCGACGTCGCCGGCAAATAGCCGGTGAGGATGCGCATCGTGGTGGATTTGCCCGCGCCATTGGGCCCGAGAAACCCGATGATCTCGCCGCGCGCGACGGTGAAGCCGATGCCGTTGACGGCGGTGACGCCGGCGTAGGTCTTGACGAGCGCGGAGACTTCGATGGCGGGCGGAGGAGGTTCGGACATGAGCAACCGGCCCTAGAGACTAGCGCGCGGCGGCGAAGTGCGAGGACAATTTCATCCCGCGCCGGCGCGGGGCGCCGTCGTGGCGGCCTATTTTTTTTCCAGCGTGACCTCGCCCGCGTGAAAACGCTGCGTGCGACCGCGGGCGTCGCGCAACAGCAGCGCGCCGTCGTCGTCGAGGCCGGCGACGACGCCGGTGTGGCGCCGGCCGCTTTCGAGGAGCGTGACGGTGCGGTCGCGGAGGACGTCGTAGCGGTGCCAGAGATCGGCGAAGGTTTTGCGGTAGGAGCCGTCGGCGAAGTTTTCGTAGGCGAGGAGCGTGCGGCCGAGGAGCGCGGCGGCGAGGCGGTTGAAGTCGAGCGGCGCGCCCGTGACCTCGGCGAGCGCGACGGCGCGGCGCTCGAGTTCACCGGGCCAGTCGGCGGCGGGGCTGTTGATGTTGAGCCCGACGCCGAAGACGAGATCGCGGATCTGGTCGGAGTCGATGCGGGCCTCGGTGAGGAGGCCGGCGGCCTTGCGGCCGTCGAAGAGGATGTCGTTGGGCCATTTTAGGCCGGGCGTGACGCGTGCGAAATTGGCGAGCAGTTCGCAGAGGTTGAGTCCCATCCAGAGCGTAAACGTCGCCATCTGATCGGGCGCGACGCGCGGGCGGAACGCGACGCTGAGGTAGAGGTTGCCGTTGGCGGGGCTGTGCCATTCGCGGCCGAGGCGGCCGCGGCCGTGCGATTGCCGCGTGGCGATGACGGCGAACGGCGTGGGGCGGCCGGCGGCGAGTTCGCGGGCGGCGTCGTCGTTGGTGCTGTCGGTTTCGTCGCGGACGAGGAGCGAGAAAGTTTTCGGCCGCACCTTGAGCTGCGCCTCGATGAGCGCAGCGTGCGGGTGCGGGGGCGGCGCGGCGAGCCGGTAGCCGTGCGAGGTGCGCGCCTCGAACGCGAAGCCGGCCGCGCGCAGTTTCTCGATGTGCTGCCAGACGGCGACGCGGCTCACGGCGAGTTTGCGCGCGAGGTCGGCGCCGGACAGCCAGCCGGATTTGCAGGCGAGCATTTCGCGGAGGATGAGATGTTCGGGAGTCGGCATGGGGACGGAGCAGAAACTGGAGGCTAGAGACAAGAGAGTGGAGACCAAAGACCAGACTGGGGCTGCGGCGGCGGCGACTCTGAAAACTTGCGGCCGGCTCGATTTCGAGTGGCAGCAGGTGGACGTGACGAGGAGCAGGCTTCTGCTGGAAACGTTGACGGCACGTCGTGTCTCGCACGCCCTGCGGCGATCACGGGGCGGCAAAGTGGAGGCGCCGCCGAGCGCGTCGATTCTTGCAATTTCGGGTGGTCAGCTGCCGAGCGTTGGGAGCCCCAACGGGGCGAGAAGTTGAAAGCCCGGGGCAAGCCCTGGGAAATGCTTGCCGCACGATTCCGAGCACTCAAGGGGCGAAACCAGTCCACGGTGTCGCCGCTTCAGGGCGAAGATATTTTCCCAATCCGACTCCCAGGGCGTTGCCCTGGGCTATCGACTTTCGCCGTTTCGGGGCTTCGGAACGGGCGAGCTTCTTCCTTCCGGAAACAGCGAAGAACCTATCTTGTGAGGGCGCTGGCGGTGCGCGGCTAGTTCCCGAGGCGGGGGATTAGGGGACCACGTAAACTTCGACGAGCACAGTGCCTGTGGAGTTGGGTGGGGTGGCGACGTTGGGGCCGACGGGGGCCGCGCCGGCTTGGAGGCTGTAGCTGCCGGGGGCGAGCGCGGTGACGAGCGCGGCGTCGGGGTTCGCGTTGCGCAGGGGGAAGGCGCCG
>JBEANZ010000623.1:0-3490 GCA_041165185.1 Verrucomicrobiota bacterium
GGATTTTTTGTGGGTGCTGAACCTGGAGAAGGGGATGATTTTTTTCCTGCTGCTCTTCGTAGTGATCGTGGCGGCGTTTTCGGTGACGAGCTCGCTGTTGATTTCCGTCGTCCGCAAGACCCGCGAGATCGGCTTGCTCGGCGCGCTCGGCGGGCGGGCGCGGCACGTGGCGGCGTGTTTTTGCGCGCAGGGTTTGCTCATCGGGATCGGCGGGACGGTGGCGGGGCTCGGGCTCGGCTTCGGGTTTCTCGCCGTGCGCAATGACATCGTGCACCTCTTCACGAAGCTCACCGGGAGCCAGGCGGCGATGGAGCGGTTTTACATGTTCCGCGATTTGCCGGCGCACTCGGATCCGGCCTACATCGTGGCCATCGTGATTTGCTCGATTGTGATTTCGACGCTCGCCGGATTGTTGCCGGCGTGGCGGGCGGCGCGGCTCAAACCCGTGGAGGCGTTGCGCAGTGAGTGACCCCGTCCTTCAGGCCCGCGCGCTCGTGAAGGGCTACCGCAGCGGCGACCGCCGCATCGAGGTGCTGCGCGGCGTCGAGCTGAACGTCGCCGCCGGCGAGAGCGTGAGCATCCGCGGCGAGTCGGGCTCCGGCAAATCCACGCTGCTCAACCTGCTCTCGGGCCTCGACGCGCCGGACGGGGGCACGCTGACGTGGGCGGGGCGACCGCCGAGCGCCGAGGCGCGCGCGCGGTTTCTCGGGATGGTGTTTCAGTCATTCTACCTCATCCCGGAAATCGACGCGCGGCAAAACATCCTCATGGCCGCGCGGATGCTGCGCGCGCCGGGCGCCGCCGAGCGGGCGCGTGCGCAACTGCTTCTCGAAAAAGTCGGCCTCGCCGAGCGCGCCGCGCACCTGCCCGCGCAACTCTCGGGCGGCGAGCGGCAACGCGTCGCGGTCGCGCGCGCGCTGATGAATTCCCCGCAGCTCCTGCTCGCCGACGAGCCCACGGGCAACCTCGACGAGGACACCGGCCACGCCGTGATCGAGCAGTTGCTCGGGCTCTGCCGCGAGACGGGCACGGCGCTGGTGCTCGTCACGCACAATGCCGCCCACGCGCAAAAAACGGGTCGCCAGCTCTTCCTGCGCGAGGGCAGGCTCTCGCATGGCTAAACCGAAAATCCGTTGCGGCGTCGCCGGCGTGGGATCGCTCGGGCAACACCACGCGCGCATCTACGCCGCGCTGCCGGGTGCGGAGCTGGCGGGGATTTTCGAGCCGAGCGACGCCCGCGCGGCGGAGATCACGGCGAAGCTGGGCTGCCGGCGGTTCGCGACGCTCGCGGAACTCGGGGTGAATTGCGACGCGGTCTCGGTCGTCGTTCCGACCGACAAGCACGAGGCGGTGGCGCTGCCGCTGCTCGCGCAAGGTTGCCACCTGTTGATCGAAAAGCCGCTTTGCGCCTCGCTCGCGGAGGCGGAGCGCGTGCTCGCGGCGGCGCAGGCGCACCGCTGCCTCGTGCAGGTCGGGCACATCGAGCACTTCAATCCGGTGATGAGTTTCCTCGAAAAACAAATCGACGATCCCCGCTACATCACGGCGGAGCGCCTCGCGCCCTACCAACCGCGCGGCACCGAGGTCGGCGTCGTGCTCGACCTGATGATCCACGACATCGGCATCGTGTTGGCCCTCGTGAAATCGCCCATCGCGAAAATCGACAGCGTGGGCGTGACGGTGCTCTCCAAGAGCGAGGACATCGCGAATGCGCGCATCCAGTTCGTGAACGGCTGCGTCGCGAATCTCAGCGCTAGCCGCATGAGCACGAAGAAGCAGCGTGAGATCCGGGTCTTCCAGGGCGACGCCTATCTCTCGCTCGATTTCATGAACCAGAAGGGCCACCTCGTGAAGAAGAGCGACATCATCGCCTACGGGGTGAAGATGAAGATCGGCCTCGTGAAGGCGGGCGACCTGAGCGCGATTCCGGTGAAGGAGATTCCCATCGAGAAGGGCGAGCCGCTGGCGTTGGAGCTTGCGAGCTTTGTCGAGAGTGTGCGCGAGGCGAAGCAGCCGAAGGTCGGCGCTGCGCTCGGGAAGAGCGCGCTCGAGGTGGCGATCGCGATCACGGAGCAGATCCGGGCGGCGGCGAAATAACGGATGGCCACAAAAGGCGCAAAAAGCGCAGAAACGAGCAGGGCTTTTTTTGCGCCTTTTGTGCTTTTTGTGGCCAATCAAAATTCATGAGTTCCGCGCTACCCTTTCGCCTCCCCCCGCCGTCGGGCGGGCGCGTCGATATTCTCATCGTCGCGGGGGAGCATTCGGGGGACGAGCATGCGGCGCGAATGGTGCGCGAGCTGCGTGCGAAACAGCCCGCGCTCGTCGTCGCCGCGCTCGGTGGAGCGCAACTCACGGGGGCGGGCGCGCAACTCCTGCACGATCTTACGGCGTCGTCGGTCGTCGGACTCGTGGAGGTGTTGAGGAACTATTCGTTCTTCCGCGCGTTGTTCGCGGAGACCCTGCGTTGGATCGCGGAGTATCGACCGCGCGCGGTGTGTTTCGTGGACTATCCGGGATTGAATCTCCGACTCGCGGCGGCGTTGCGCGAGCGCGGGCTTTCGGTGAAGGGCGGCGGGAAAATCAAGACGCTCTATTACATCTCGCCGCAGATCTGGGCGTGGAAGGCCGGCCGCCGCTTCGCGATGGCGCGCGACCTCGACGCGATGGCGGTGATTTTTCCGTTCGAGGTGAAGTGCTACGCGGACACCGCGCTCGCGGTGGAGTTTGTCGGCCATCCCTTCGTCGCGCCGGACTACGCGCCGCCCGTGCGCTATGATCCGAGCGGGCCGGTGCTGCTGTTGCCGGGGAGCCGCGTGCAGGCGGTGCGGCGGATTTTTCCGGCGCTGCTGGCGGGGTTTGAAAAGTTTTCCCGCGAGCGCGGAGCCGCGAGCGCGGCGGAGGCGGTGGTGCTTTATCCGAGCGCGGAAATTCTCGCGGAGCTGCGCGCGGCGGGTCCGCCGCCAAACGTGTCGCTGCGGCCCACCGGCGCGTCCGTCGCCGCCTCCGCCGTGCTCACCTCGAGCGGCACAATGTCGATGCACTGCGCCCTCGCGGGCATCCCGGGCGCGGTGGCTTATCGGGCGAATCCGCTGACCTATGTGCTGGGCAAAATGCTCGTCAATGTGGAGCACCTCGGCATCGCCAACCTGCTGCTCGGCGAGCCGATGTATCCCGAATACATTCAGGGCGCGGCGACGCCCGCCGCGCTCGCGGCCGAGCTGCGCGCGAGCGTCGGCGATGCGGCGCGACGCGCGCGGACCGCGGCGCACGCGGGGAAACTGCGCGCGCTGCTGGCCGTGCCGACGGGCGGCACCGCGGCGGAATGGTTGGCGCGGCAGATGTGATAGTGCGCAAATGAGAACTCGCGCGCGCGGTGGAATCGGGTTTGCTCGCGCGCAATGTTAGCGCCCGACCCCGCCCAACCCCAGCGCCGGAACCGGAGTCGGTTGTTGCCGGCGCTCGTGTTTGCGGGCGGGTCGCTGCTCGCCCT
>JBEANZ010000624.1:0-4943 GCA_041165185.1 Verrucomicrobiota bacterium
CCGCCCCGTTTGGGAAACAGTTCCTCGATACCTTCCTCTACAAGAACGTCGGCACGACGGCGCAGACGAAGGACGACCGGGTGGACACGGTGGTCTCGACGTCCGATGTCGTCGCCAAGGGTTGGGACTACGAATTGATCTACAACCCGACCAAGAGCTGGCGGATTGCCGCCAACGCGTCGCAATCGGTCGCGATCCGCAACAACACCGGCGCGGCGCTCAATGCGTTCGGCGATCGCATCACCGAACTCATGCGGGGACCGGCCGGCGATATTCCCCAAGGCACGAACTCGACCACCGCGCTCCGCGAGCAATTCGCGCAGCAGGTCGTCGATATCAAAAAGGAACTCGCGCTGGACGGCAGCCCTTCCCCGGAGGCGCGCAAGTGGCGTTTCAACCTCGTCTCCAACTACACCATTTCCGAGGGCCGCCTGAAAAACGTGAAATTCGGCGGAGCCATCCGCTGGCAGGACAAGGTCGCGATCGGCTACCCGGTCATCAATGCGCCCTCGGGCGTCGTGACCTTCAATCCCATCAACGATGTGAAGAACCCCTTCTACGGCCCGACTGAAACCAACTACGATGCCTGGATCGGTTATTCGCGCCGGATCCGGCACGACATCAGGTGGTCGATGCAGCTCAACGTGCGCAATCTGGGGGTGAACCGTAAACTCATTCCCGTGGCCTCGCAGCCGGACGGCTCCATCGCCGTCAACCGCATCGCCGAGCCGATGACTTGGACGCTTAGCAACAAGTTCGACTTCTGAGGTGGCGAAGTTCAGCGAGCGTTGCTCACACGGCGCTTTCTCCTCGAATTCCTGGCGGGCCTTGGCGTGCTTCATTGGAAAACCCATCCCATGAAGATCGCCTTGGCCCGACTCGTCTGCATCGCGCTCTGCGCCGTTTCCGCTTCGGCCTTCGCCGCGCCGGCCCTCACGCTCACGCTCGATCCCGCGAGCGGCGAGCCGGGGAAGTTTGCCGCCGCTGAAATCCGCCGCGCGGCCGAGGCGCGTGGCGTGGCTTTGGGGGACGACGCGACTGCGACGCGCGTCAAGCTCACGATCGAGAAGCCGGCGAGCGCCGCCGCTCAGAGCTACCGCATCCGCGTGCAGGCCGAGGGAGGCAGCCGCGTCATCACCGTGCGCGGCGCCGATCAGCCGGGCGCGATGTATGGCGGGCTCGACATCGCCGAGGCGATTCGCACCGGCACGCTCGACTCGCTGAAGGACTCCGACCACCAGCCGCACATCGCGCAACGCGGGATCAAGTTCAACATTCCCCTCGATCTGCGCACGCCGAGTTACACGGACAGCTCCGACGCCGCGCAGGCCAATATCCCCGAGATATGGTCGCGTGATTTCTGGACCGCGTATTTCGATGCGATGGCGCGGCACCGCTACAACGTGATTTCGCTTTGGTCGCTGCATCCGTTCCCCTCACTCGTGAAGGTGCCGGAGTTTCCCGAGGTCGCGCTGAACGACGTCTGGCGCACGCGCGCGAAGCTGGACGACACGTTTCATTTTTGGGGCACCGACATGGTCCGGCCCGAAATGCTCGCCAACCACGAGGTCGTGAAGCGCATCACCATCGACGAGAAGATCGCGTTCTGGCGCTGGGTCATGCAACAGGCCGCCGACCGCGGCATCCGCGTCTATGCTTTCACCTGGAACGTCTTCACCTTCGGCGCCGCCGGGAAACACGGCATCACCGACGATCTGAACAATCCGATCACGAAAAAATATTTCCGCGCCAGCGTGCGGGAGTTGGTGAAGACTTACCCGCTGCTCGCCGGCATCGGCATCACGGCCGGCGAGAACATGCCCCACGACATGGCCTCGACCGCAAAGGAAGCCTGGCTCTGGGACACCTACGGCGAGGGCGTGCGCGATGCGTTGAAGGAAGATCCCAAGCGCCAGTTCGGTCTGATTCATCGCTTTCACTGGACGGCGCAGGGCGACATCCTCGACGCCTTCAAGGACTACCCCGGCCCGGTCGAGTTCAGTTTCAAGTATTCCGTGGCGCACATGTATTCGATCACGAAGCCGAACTTCATTGAGCCGCTGCTGGAGAACCTCGCACCCGGCCGGAAGACGTGGCTCACGGTCCGCAACGACGACCTCTACACGTTCCGCTTCGGCGATCCGGTCTACGCGCGCGACTACATCAGGAACATCCCTCCGGCGGACAAGATCGCCGGCTTCTACATGGGGCCGGACGGCTACGTGTGGGGCCGCGATTTTCTCGAACGCAATCCCGCGCCCGGCCCGCGCCCGCTGGTGATGGAGAAGCAGTGGTATTCGTTCATGCTCTGGGGCCGGCTCGCCTACGAGCCCGCGCTGCCGGACTCGCACTTCGAAAAAATCCTCGCCGCGCGTCATCCGAAGGCTTCCGCGCCGCGCCTCTTCCGCGCGCTGCAAGGCGCCTCTCAGGTCATGCCGCTCATCACGCGTTTTTTCTGGGGCGACATCGATCTGAAGTGGTTTCCCGAGGCGTGCCTGAGTCACCCACGAAGCAAGGGCTTCTACACGGTGCGTCATTTCATGGAGGGCATCACGATGCCGGGCGCCAATGTCCTGCCGATCCGCGATTGGCGCGCGCGCCTCCTCGGCCGCAAGCCGATGGAGCAAACCACGCCGCTCGAGATCGCGGAGGCCTTGGAAAAATCGGCCGCGGACACGTTGGCCGCGCTCGACGCGCTGCGCGCCGCCGCCCAGCAAGACGCCGAACTCCAGAAGAACGTGCACGACTGCGAAGCGCTCGCGTGGCTCGGCCGCTACTACGCGGCGAAGATTCGCGGCGCGTGTGCGCTGGCCCTCTTCGACGCGCGCAGCGAAAAATCCGAGCACGACGCGGCGCTGCGCCACCTCGGCGACGCGCTCGCCCACTGGAAAAACTACGCCGCCGTCCGCGACGCGCACTACGTGCCCGCGCTCTACAACCGGCTCGGTTTTGTGGACATCACCGCGCTGACGAAGAATGTCGCCGCCGATCTCGAGATTGCCCGCGAATGGAAGACCGGCACGCTCAAAGACGACGGCCGGCGCTCCGGCACTGAAAAAGGTTTCCGCAAATAAGCCGGCCGGGGGCATTCCCGAACTAGCGAGCCGCGTGCCGCCGCCAGCCAGCCGGACAAGCAACCGATGACCTCCGCCGCCCGCAGCCCCCGGCAGAAACGCGAAATCGCCACATCCTTCCTGAAGGGCCTCGACCTGCTCACGCTCCTCGCCCGCAGCGCCGCGGGCCTGACCGTGCCCGAGATTCGCCAGCGTCTGAAGTTCCCGCGCACCTCCGTGCTCCGCATGCTCGGGACGCTGGAGCAGTTCGGCCTCGTTGCGCATCAGGACAATGTGTGGGGCACCACCGAACGGTTTCACGACTGGTGCAACCGCGACATGTATCGGGAAATCAAGGAGCGCCACCACCGCGCGCTCCACTCCATCGCCGCCGAGCTCGACGAACTCGTCGAGCTCGGCGTGGGCGAGGGGCGTGGCGTGCGCTACATCGACTGGGTGCAGGCCGCCCACCCCATCACCATCGATCCGCTCAAGAGCGCGCTCTATCCCCTCCACCGCACGGCGACCGGCAAGCTCCTGCTCTCGCAGCGGCCCGACCTGTGCGCGGGCCTGGCGGATCGGCGGTTGCTCGCCGAGATCGACGAGGCACGCCGCACCGGCGTCGCGTGGAATCGCCGCGAATCCGATCCCAACATCACCGCCGTCGCCACCTGGGCGGGGAAGCCTTCGGCGGTGACCCCGGTGATTTGCGTGAAGTGGCCGTTCTTCCGCTTCACGGAGGCGAAGGCGCGGCAGGCGCTCGCGTCGATCCGCCGGCACCTCGGCCCGCTGTAGCCGAGCCCGATTTTCCGCGGCGAAGAAAACTGTCCGCAATACGGACAGAGCCCGTTCCGTTTTTGACCGCGCCGCTGCCGGTCGCATGCTCAGGGCCTGCCCCCATGAATACCACCTCGTTGCTCCCCCCGGTTCTACGCGCGATCTTCGCAGTCGCACTCGCGGTTTTCTCCGCCGCTGTTTCCTCCGCCCAGTCTGCCGCCACCGGCACCGTCGAAGGACGCGTGCTCAATGTGCGCAACGGCGAATATCTTGAGCGCGCCCGCGTCACCGTCGAGGGCACCGGCTTGGAAACCTTTACCGACTCGAGCGGACAATACCGCCTCACCAACGTCCCCGCCGGCGCGGCGCGCGTGCGGGTGTTTTTCACGGGCCTCGATGTGCGGACGGAAACGGTGGCCGTCACCGCCGGCGGCACCGCCCAGCGCGACTTCAGCCTCGAGGCCGGCGCGCGTCGGACTGGCCCCGCGGGTGATGTCGTGAAGCTCGGCGAGTTCGTCGTCGCCACGTCGAAGGAAATGGATGGCGCCGCGATCGCGATCAACGAGCAGCGCTTCGCCGCGAGCATCAAGAACGTCGTCTCCGCCGACGAGTTCGGCGCGATCACCGACGGCAACGTGGGCGAGTTTTTCAAATATCTTCCGGGGATAAACATCAACGTCGCCGGCGGCGAGGCGCGCCAGTTCACGTTGAACGGCGTCCCCAACGGCAACGTGCCGATCTCCGTCGGCGGCTTCGATCTCGCGGGGGCCTCCGGCTCGACCACCGGGCGCAACGTCCTGCTCGATCAGATCTCGCTCAACAACATCTCGCGCATCGAGGTCCTCCATACGCCCACGCCCGAGTCGCCCGGCATGGCGCTGGCCGGCTCGGTCAACATGGTTCCGCGCAGCGCGTTTGAGCGATCGAAGCCGGTTTTCAACTACAGCGTTTACCTGCTGATGCGCGACAACCACCGCGACCTCCCCTTCAGTAAGTCGCCCGGCCCGCTGAACAAAGACACCTACAAGACCAATCCCGGCTGGGAAATGTCCTACGTCGTGCCCGTGAACAAGCGCTTCGGCTTCACGCTTTCCGCCGGCAACAGCACGCAAT
>JBEANZ010000625.1:0-3392 GCA_041165185.1 Verrucomicrobiota bacterium
ACCTTGCCAGCCCGGCCGCGTCCGGCGCGGCGTCGAGCGCGGCCGGGCCGAATCCAAAGCGATCCGCATACCACGGCGGCGCGGCCGGGTAGAGCGCGTAGGTCGCGATGCCCGCGAGATAGAGCGCGAGCATCGCCCACATCACGCGGTCGGCGCGCGGGATGTTTTTCCCAAACCGCCACCACGCCGCCGCCGCGAGGAACGCCGGCGCAAACGCCAGATACGCCGCGCCGCACACCACATCGAGCACCGCGTGCGGATGCCGCTGCCACCACGCCGCGACCGTCTCGCGTGCGCCGTCGGCGCGCGTCACGCCGAACCACGCCAGCTCCCACGCGCGCGGCTCGGCGACGCGCACGCGCGCGCGCGCCGCGTCGATCCAGAGGCGTTGCGAGCCGTAGGCCGCGAGGAGCAGCGCGAACGGCAGGAAAAAAAACGCGACGCTGCGCGCGACGGCGAGCGCCCGCGCGCGGCGGCTCAGGCTTCCGTCGGGCGCGTTCACGCGAGCGCCTTTTCGTAGAGCCGGAGCGTCTGCACGCGGCGGGCGCCCATCCGCTCGAGGCTCTCGATGACCTCGCGGTTGTCATCGAGGATCCAGGAAAACTCGAGGTCCGTCGCGCCGCGTCGCCGCAGTTCCTCGCGGCATTTCGCCGCAAAAATCATCGGCAGCCCGAGGCGGCGGAATTGCGGGCGCACGCCCGTCATCATCACGCGGAACCGCGTGAGGCGCGTCCGGGCGCGCAGCATCCGCCACCAGCCGAGCGGCCAGAGCCGGCCCCCGCTGGCTTTGATGGGGACGTTGAAATCCGGCATCGTCACCCACGCGCCGGCGGGTTCGCCGCCGACCTCCGCGAGGTAGATCAGCTCGGGCACGAGGAGGGTTTTGTAGCGCTGGTAGAGCTCGAGAAACTCCGCCGCGCTCACGGGCACGTGCCCCCAGTTGTCGTGCCACGACTCCTCGAACACCAGCGCGAGGTGCCGCGATTCGCGCGCGAGCTGCCGTAGGTCGAGCGGCCGCACGGTGACGCCGCCGCGCTCCGCGATTTGGCGGGCGACGCGTTCCAGGCGCGCGGTGCGCTCCGGTTGCACGTCCATTTCCACCATGCGGTAGACGCGCAGATCGCGACACCGCGCGTAGCCGGCCTGCTCGAGGAGCGTGCGGTAGTGGGGGGGCGTCCACGTCATGCCCACCATCGGCTGGAGATCAAACGCGTCGAGCAGCACGCCGGCCTCTTCCTGAATGTTGAAATTCGCCGGGCCGCGCGCGCTCCGCAGGCCCGTCGCGTGCAACCACGCCTCCGCCGTCGCGAGCAACTCGCGCGCGACCGCGGCGTCGTCCACGCACTCGAAAAATCCGAAGAACCCCGCGCCGTCGGCGTGGGCGCGCAGGTGCGCCTCGTTGCGCAACGCCGCGATGCGCCCGACCGCGCGCCCCTCGCGCCGCGCGAGCCAGAGCGCGCCGGAATTCCCGGCGCGGAAATACTCGCCGCGCCGCGGATCGAGCGCGCGGCGCTGGTCCGCGATCAGCGGCGGCACCCACGCGGCCGTGCCCGCGTGCAGCGCCCAGGGCACGCGGATAAACGCGGCGCGCTGCGCGGCGGTGAGCACGGGTTCGATGGCGATCACGGCGGATTTTTTCGCGACGCGCGGCGCGGTTGTCGAGGGCGGCGTGCGTGCGGCGCGAGCTATCGGATGGACTTTGCCGGGCGCGGCGGCTGAGTGGCGCGCGATGAGTTTGCCTGTCGCAGCCGCCCCCGCCCGTCCCGCCGCCGCTCGGCGGCGCGACGAGTTTACGGCGCTGCGTAACCTCGCGGCGCAAAAGGCGTGGCTCGCGGCGCGCGGGATCCCCAACCCGTATTTCCCGCTCCACGAGGGCGCGGCCGGCGCGCGCACGCGCATCGGCGGGCGCGAGCTCCTCAATTTTTCGAGCTACAATTACCTCGGCCTCAACGGCCACCCCGCCGTCTCCGCCGCGGCCAAGGCCGCGATCGATCAGCATGGCACAACGGTCTCGGCGAGCCGCATCGTCGCCGGGGAGCGCCCGCTGCACGGCGAACTCGAGCGCGCGCTCGCGGCGTTTCTCGGCACGGAGGACGCGCTCGCGTTTGTCAGCGGCCACGGGACCAACGTCACCGCCATCCCCGATCTCGTCGGGTCGGGCGACGTGGTGTTCCACGACGCGCACATCCACAATTCCGCGCTCCTCGGCGCGAAACTCTCCGGCGCGAAACGCGTGCCCTTCCCGCACAACGCGCCGGCCAAACTCGCCGCGCTGCTCGAGCGCCACCGCGGCGCGGCCCGGCGCGCGCTGATCATCGTCGAGGGCGTTTACAGCATGGACGGCGACCCGTGCGACCTGCCGGCGTTCGTCACGCTGAAGCATCGCTACGACGCGCGGCTGATGGTGGACGAGGCGCACGCGCTTGGCGTGCTCGGCGCGACCGGCCGCGGCGCGGGCGAACACTGCGGCGTCGCGGCGGCGGAGGTGGATCTGTGGATGGGCACGCTGAGCAAGACGCTTGCGAGCTGCGGCGGCTTTCTCGCGGGGCGGCACGAGTTGATCGAGACGCTGCGGTATTTCACGCCGGGCTTCATGTTCAGCGTCGGGCTGCCGCCGCCGGCCGCCGGTGCGGCGCTCGCCGCGCTGCGCACGCTCGCCGCCGAGCCGGAGCGCGTGACACGCGTGCGGGCGCGCGCGGAGTTTTTCCGCAGCCTCGCGTGCGCACGCGGCTGGGCGATCGGGCCGAGCCGCGACTCCGCGATCGTGCCGCTGATCGTGGGTGATTCCGAGCGCACGCTGCGCCTGGCGGCCGTGCTGCTCGCGGCGGGCGTGGCGGTGCCGCCGATCGTCTATCCGGGGGTGGCGCACCGGCAGGCGCGGCTGCGGTTTTTCTTCAACTGCGACCACACCGAGGCCGATATTCACGCGGCGGTCGCGGCCGTCGCGGCGGCGTGGCCGGCGGCCTGAACGTCTGCCCGCCCGCGATGGCCGAGGATTTTTTCCAACGCGACGACGACGAGCCGCATCGCGCCCGCCGCCAGCAAATCCTCGCGGCGCATCCCGAGGTGCGCGCGCTCTTCGGTCGCAATCCCTGGACTGCCGCCGTGCTGCTCGGGATCCTCGCGCTGCAAACCGGGCTCGCGATCCTGTTTGGCCGGCTCGGCGCGCCGTGGTGGGGGCTGAGCGTGGCGGTGGCGTTCACCGTCGGCGCGTGCGCGAACCACTGCCTGTATGTCGTCGTCCACGAGGCGTGTCACCTGCTGGTGTTTCGCGGGCGCAACGGGAACCGCCTCGTCTGCCTGCTCGCCGATTTGCCCAACGTGTTTCCCGGCTCGATGGGATTTTGCGTCTATCACCTCAAGCACCACACGCACCAGGGCGACCACGCGCG
>JBEANZ010000626.1:0-2682 GCA_041165185.1 Verrucomicrobiota bacterium
CCTGGATCGTTAGCCTAAACTTGAACGCGAACTAGAATTAGGCGGGGCACGCACGCGTTCCTTCGCCCTTCCGCCTCCGAAAAATTAGCGAAGATTAGCGGTTAGAACCGTTTGGGAAAACTCCCGCCCGCCGCACGCGCCCCGCCGTCACTCAAACCGCTCCGGCCGCAGCGCCGCGATTTCAATCGACGGTTTTTCGCCGCTCAAGATCTCCGCGACCAGCTCCCCCGTGATCGGCGCGAGGCTCAGGCCCATCATCGCGTGGCCTGTCGCCGCCACCAAGTTTTCCCACCGCGCAAACCGCCCGACAAACGGCAACCCGTCCGGCGCGCACGGGCGGAAGCCGTGCCACACCGGCGTCGCCGCAAAATCCGCCGCGCGCAGCTCCGGGAAATACCGCGCCACCGCCGCCGTGATTTGCCCCACGCGCTCGCGCCGCACCGTCGCATCGAACCCGCTCAGCTCCATCGTGCCGCCCACGCGCAACGCCCCGTCCATCGGCGTCACTGCGACCGACGCCTCCGCGAGAATCGAGCACAGCTCCGGCAGCACACGCGGTTTTTCCAGCGTGAGGCTGTAGCCCTTGCCCGGCTGCAACGGCAAACGCACGCCCAAGTCCCGCGCGAGCGCCGGCGACCACGCGCCGCCGGCCAGCACAAATTCGTCGCCGCCGATTTCGCCTTCCGCCGTGAGCGCGGCCGAGATTTTTCCGCCCGCGTGCCGCCACCCCGTGACCTCGCGCGACCACAAAAACTCCGCGCCGCCCGCGCGCGCGAGCCGCGTGAGCGTCGCCACGAACCGCGCCGGCGTCAGGTGGCAATCCAGCGGGAAGTGCACCGCCCCCGCGATCGCCATGCGCGCGCCCGGGTCGAGCGCGGCGGCGGCGGCGGGCGTGAGCACCTCCGCCGGCACGCCGAGCGCGCGCGCCTGCGCGGCGATGTGCGCCTCGTGTTCGAGGGCGCGCGGCGTCGCGCACAGCATGAGCAACCCGCGCCGCACGAGGGAAAACTCGTTCGCCGTGAGCGCGGCGAGTTCCTCGAACAGTTTTCGGCTCCCGAGATGCAGGTCGCGCAACAGCGGGGCCGAGCGCGTGACGTGCCCCGTGTTGGCCGCGCGGAAAAATTTCCAGCACCAGTCCGCGAGCCCCGCGTCGAGCCGCGGCCGGATGTAGAACGGGCTCCGCGGATTCATCAGGCAGCGCAGCCCCTTCGCCACCATGCCCGGCGCCGCGAGCGGGATGAAATGGCTCGGCACGATCATGCCGGCGTTGCCAAACGAACAGCCGTCGCGCTCCGCCGCGCCGCGCTCGACGACGGTCACGCGATGCCCGCGCCGCAGCGCGAAATACGCCACGCTCAGCCCCACCACCCCCGCGCCGCAGACGACGACGTGTTTCGACCCGTTCATGGATTTTCGTGAATGCCCACGCTCGGGTTTCCGCATTTCCTCCCGTTGGCGGATAGTCTGGCCCCCGTAGGGCCGGCACTTGCCGCCGCGCCGTCACGATACGCACGTGACAGCCGCGACGGCTCGCCGGCAAGCGGCGGCCCTACGCCAATCCACGAGCGCACCGCGACGGCCATCACCCCGCCGCTCATCGGATCCCCCAGCAAAACGGATCGCGCGGATCGAGGACGAGTTCGCTCTCCGCCGTCACAAACGCCGTCCCGGTGATCGTCGGCGCGATGAGGCCCTTCGCGCGATCGAGCCAGCGGTAGCGCGCCGTAAACGTGCTCCCGATCACGCTCTCCTGCACCCATGGCTCGCCCTCGGCGAGTTTGCCGTCGGCGGCGAGGCACGCGAGTTTCGCGCTCGTGCCCGTGCCGCACGGCGAGCGGTCGTAGGCGAGGCCCGGGCAGAGCACGAAGTTGCGGCTGTGCGCGCCCGGCTGCGTCGGCGCGGCGAACAACTCGACGTGATCCACGTCGGGGAAACCCTGGTCGTTGATCTCCTCGCGCACGACGGTGCAAAACTCCGAGAGGAAATGCAGGTCGTGGTTCGCAAACGCCGCCGCCTCGCCCTCCGCGAGGAAAAACCAGTTCCCGCCCCACGCCACGTCGCCGCGAATCGACGCGCGCGCCTCGACGCCCTCCAGCGCCGGCAAGACCACCTCGACATCCTTCGCCTGCCGGTAGCTCGGCACGTTGGCGACGGAGATGGTGCCGTCGGCGTGCAGCTCCGCATCGACGGCGCCGACGGGCGTGTCGATTTTGAGCGGGCCGGGTTTCAGTTTGCCGAGGTGGGCGAGGGAGGCGACGAGCCCGATGGTGCCGTGGCCGCACATGCCGAGGTAGCCGACGTTGTTGAAAAAAATCACGCCCACATCGCACGCCGGATCGTGCGGCGGCACGAGGAGTGCGCCGACGACGGGATCGGAACCGCGCGGCTCGTTGACGATGGCGGAGCGGTAGGCGTCGAAGTTTTTCTTGAAGCGCGCGACGCGCTCCGCGAGCGGCCCACCGCCGAGGTCGGGCCCGCCGGAAAGAATGAGGCGAGTCGGCTCGCCCCCCGTGTGGGAATCGACGGCGCGGAGGCGGAGGAGGGAGGGCGGCATAGGCGGGGACGAAGGGGAGGCGGCGAAACGGCGCGGGGCGCAATCAACGGTGGAAACCAGCCCGCGGAGCAATCCCGGAGGCGAGGCGCAGGGACGGCCCGAGGTAGCGCCGGTCTCCGACCGGCGTT
>JBEANZ010000627.1:0-3856 GCA_041165185.1 Verrucomicrobiota bacterium
CCCGCCGTCGTCCTCACCGCGATCCTCGTGATCGGGGCCGCGTTCTGGATCCACCGGCAGACCGTCGAGCAGATGGCCGCCCAGCAGAAGACCGACCTCGACCCGATCCGCGCCGCCAACGACGCGCTCAAGCAGCAAAACGAGGACAACCGCCGCCAAATCGAGGCCACCAACAAGCTCCTCAAGGAGGCCATCGCGAAACGCGAGGCCGACATGTTCCGCACCGACGAGGAAATCAACAAGCTCAACGTCGAGCGAATGGAGCAGCTCGCCGAGGCCATCGCTAAAAAGGTGATGCCCTACAACCCGCTCCCCAAGACGCCCGAGGAGGCCGAGAAGCAGCAGAACGAGCAGGTCGACAAGGTCTCCGGCCGCATGGTCGACAAGATTTCCCCGATCCTCGCCGAGATGTCGAAGGACCAAAACCTCACGCGCGACTCCATCAACAAATACAGCGAGCGCATCTCCAACCAGATCGGCAACGTCCTCACTGCTGAGCTCCAGAAAAACCAACAGCTCCAGAACAACATCGTCGCGACGCAGTCCGTCGCGCAGGACTCGCTGAAACTCTCCCACGAAATCACCGCGCTCTACCTGAGTTCCTTCAAGGACCAGGGCCTCATCACGCGCCTGCTTTCGCTCCCGGCCAACGTCGTGAAGGACGCCGCGAGCCTGAGCATCGTCAACAGCTCCGACCGGAAGAAGATCGAGGAGAAACTTGTGAGCCGCATGGCCGAGATCGACAAGCGCCTCGCCGACATCGAGGCGCAATCGCCGAAGAAGTAAGGGCGGCGGCGCGCAGAAGCGGCGCGTGATGTAGGGCGGGGTCGCCGACCCCGCCGCGATTTCCCGAGTGCCATGTGCGGTCCGGCGGCAAAGTGGTTCGCGAGTTCGTCGATCCGCCTTCAGGCGGTTCAGGAATTTCTCGGAACCGGCTGAAGCCGGAACTACGAGCACGGACCGCCTCGCTCTAGCGAACACGCAGCGCCTTTGTGCTTCTAGTCGGAGGACCGGAAGGCCACGGTGGCGGGCCATCCATGCTCGCATTCGCAGTCACGATTTTCTCCGGCGCGTTTCTCCTCTTCCAAGTCCAGCCGCTCATCGGCAAATACATCCTCCCGTGGTTCGGCGGCGGGCCCGGCGTGTGGACGACGTGCATGGTGTTTTTCCAAGTCGTGCTGCTCGGCGGCTATGCCTACGCGCATTTTCTCGGCAAGCTCCTGCGCCCGCGCGCGCAGGCCGTCGTGCATCTGGCGCTCCTCGCCGCCGCGCTGCTCGCGCTCCCGATCACGCCCAGCGAACAATGGAAACCCCTCCCGGGCGCCGACCCCGCGTGGCAGATCCTCGCGCTGCTCGCCGCCAATCTCGGGCTGCCCTACCTCGTGCTCTCGGCCACCGGCCCGCTCATGCAGGAGTGGTTTCGCCGCACCGTGCCCGGCGCCTCGCCCTACCGGCTCTACGCGCTCTCTAACGTCGGCTCGCTGCTCGCGCTCGTGAGCTACCCGTTCTTTTTTGAGACGCAGTTCACGCGCCTCGCGCAGGCGCGCTTCTGGTCGTGGGGCCTCGTCGGCTACGCGCTCTGCGCCGGCGTGTGCGCGTGGCGCGTGTGGCGACAACCCGACTCAGCGAACGCACCCGCTCCCGCCGCTGCGGACGTCGACCACGACGCCGTCGACACCGCGCGCGCGCGCGCCGCCGCCCCCGCCCCGCGTGCGCCCCTCGGCCAACGCGCCCTCTGGCTCCTCCTCCCCGCGTGCGCCTCGGTGCTGCTGCTCGCCGTGACCAACAAGATTTGCCAGGACGTCGCCGTCATCCCGTTTCTCTGGGTGGTGCCGCTCGCGCTCTACCTGCTGACGTTCATCATCAGCTTCGACAGCCCTCGCTGGTATTCGCGGTTTTGGTTTTCGCTGCTGCTCGTGGCGACGCTCGGGCCGACGTGCTACGCGCTCTTTGCCGGCGCGGACCTCGCCATCGTCGGACAGATCGGGATTTTTTCCGCGACGCTCTTTGTCGGCTGCATGATCTGCCACGGGGAACTCTACCGGTTGAAACCCGATCCGCGTGACCTCACCTCGTTCTACCTGATGATCTCGGCCGGCGGCGCGGCGGGCGGGCTCTTCGTCGCGCTCGTCGCGCCGGCGCTGTTCGACAACTTCTACGAACTCCACCTCGCGCTCGCCGCGCTCGTCGCGCTCCTGCTCGTGATCCTCGCGCGCGGAAAATCCGATCTCACCGCGCCGCGCTGGCGTTGGCTCGCCGCGTTTCTCGGACTCGGCGCGGTGGTCGGCCTCGACCGCGCGCTCAACGCCGGCGCGCCGTGGCTCTTGCGCCACGGCCTCCGGCCCTACGCCCCGCTTCAGATCGCCTGGGCGCCGCACCAGTTTTTCCAGTTCCACTGGCCGCTCTGGCTGCTCGCCGCCGTCGTCGTCGCCGTCGTCTGGTGGCGGCGCCGCCGCGCTGCCGCGCCGCTCAACTGGCACCGCGCCGCGTGCGGACTCGTCGCCACCGGCTGGTGCGCGCTCGTCGCCGTGCTCGCGTTCCACATCCACGAGCTCGCCGACGGTGCGATGCTGCGCTCACGCAATTTCTACGGCGTGCTCGCCGTCAGCGACAACGACAAGACCGATCCCACGCGCCGCCACTACTCGCTCCTCCATGGCCGCATCACCCACGGCCTCCAGTTCGCCGACCCGGCGCGCGCGCGCACGATCACCTCGTATTTTAGCACGCGCAGCGGGCTCGGGCTCGCGCTCCGCAATTTCCCGCGCCAGCAAAACCAACGCATCGGCCTCCTCGGCCTCGGCGTCGGCACCATCGCCGCCTACGGCAAACCCGGCGACTATCTCCGCATCTACGAAATCGATCCCGCCGTGCAGGCGATCGCCGCCGCGCCCTTCACCTATCTCGCGACGAGCCCCGCGAAGGTCGAAGTCGTGATGGGCGACGGCCGCCTCTCGATGGAACGCGAGCCGCCGCAACAGCTCGACTTCCTGATCATGGACGCGTTTTCGAGCGACGCCGTGCCCGTCCACCTGCTGACGACGGAGGCCTTCGCGATTTACCAACGCCACCTGAAACCCGACGGCGCGATCCTCGTGAACATCTCCAACCGCTACCTGAATCTTCGCCCCGTGATCGAAAACGCCGCGCGCGCGATCCGGTTTCAGGCGCACCACATCGAGTGCGAGGACGGCGTGGGCGCCGAGGACGACGACGACGCCGACCAAGGCGGCGCGTGGTATCTCTACGGCAACACCTGGATGGTGCTGAGCCGCAACACCGAGTTCATGTCGCGCCCCGCCCTGACGTTCGCCGCGAGCCCGCCCGCCCCGGCGAACACGATTCCCCTCTGGACCGACGACTACTCGAGCCTGTTTCGCGTGCTCCAGTAGCCACCCGCTCAGCCCTGGCAGGCTTGCGCGATGCGTTGGACGGTGGCGGGGGCCTGCAGTTCGAACCACTCGCTCCGGCCGCGATCTTTGCGCGCGGCGAGGATCGCGTGCTTGATCGCGAAGAAGACGGTCGAGGCCAGCGTCAACGGCGGCTCGCCAACTTCCTTCGAGGAGAGCAGCGGATCGGAGTCGTTCTGCTGACAGGGAAACAGGTCGACGTTCATCACGAGCGGGACGCTCGTGACCGCCGGCGGCTTGTAGGTCCACGTGTTGGTGGAGTTCAACATCCCTGCCGGGAGCGGCGTGCCGTCGGGCTGATAGACGAGCTCCTCATACATCACGTAGCCGATGCCCTGCACAAACGCACCCTCGATCTGGCCCACATCGACGGCGGGATTTTGGCTGCGGCCCATGTCGTAGACGATGTCGGCCTGCACGACGGTCGTCTCGCCCGTGAGCACGTC